>JBAUOX010000711.1:0-6363 GCA_049579985.1 Isosphaeraceae bacterium
CACACCGGCGATCTTGAAGAACTTACGTCGATCCACCGGCGTGTTCGTCTCCTTCCTGGTTTTCTGCCAGCCCCGAGAGCGGTTCCAAGCTCGTTTTCATGATCTCCGATTACCCATCGAAACGCCAAGTGAACTGACGACACCGCGATTCAGGCCAAGCGTTCACCAGCGCTGTTCCGGTTGACGTTGGTCGGCCAAGGCCGTTACGATCGCCATGTATAGTATAGGTCCGCAATCGTAAGGAAATCCAAACTCGGATCAGCTCGGTCCGCTGGCTTGTCGGCGATCAATGGTTTGACCTGGCTCGAACACCTGGGCCTCACCTTGGGCATAAGTGGAAACGATGCATATCCTCCTCACCAATGACGATGGCGTATTTGCCCCTGGGCTGCGAGCCCTGCGCAAGGAGCTCATGTGCCTGGGAGACGTCACGGTAGTGGCGCCGGCTCTGGAACAGAGTGGCGTGGCGCATACGATCACGCTGCTCACGCCCTTGGTTGTCAAGCAAGTGGACGAAGAAGACGGCTCAACCCTCGGCTGGATGGTTGAAGGATCGCCGGCGGACAGCGTCAAGCTAGCCATTTGCGAGCTGATGGCCCGGCCTCCGGACCTGATCATCTCGGGGATCAACTCCGGCTCGAACGCCGGGATCAACGTGCTCTACTCGGGCACGGTCGCCGCCGCGATCGAGGGAGCCTTTTTCAAAATCACCAGCATCGCCGTCTCCCTTGAGCTGTCCGAGCACTTCGACTTCCCCTACGCGGCCAAAGAAGCCATGCGGGTCATCGAGAAGATCTTGGCTCACAAGCCGCCCAACGGCTCGCTATTCAACGTGAACCTGCCTGCGCACTCACGGGGCGAGCCCAAGGGCGTTCGCGTCGTCCCCATGGGACTGGGCCGCTACGGCGAGGGCTTCGAGCGCCGCCAGGACCCCCGAGGCCGCACTTATTACTGGCTAACCTACAATCCGCCGCACGACGTCCGCGGACCGGAGACCGACGTTTCCAGCCTTTGCGAAGGCTACATCACGGTTACCCCCTTGCACTTTGACCTGACCCGCCACGACCTCATCGGCGACGTCAGCCGGTGGAAATGGGACGAGTAATACCCCTGACATGTTCGAGAGGGCCCGCAAACCGTCCCAACGAGCACCTTGAGCCTCGAGAGAACCCCATGCATCCGCGATCACAATGTGCCTTCTCGTGCTGTGACTTTCGACATTTGTCCGTCCTGACGATCCTCTCCGCCCTGGTTCTCTCTGCTGGCTGTGAGGAGGAGCGGAACGTCGGCGACAAGCCGGACGGCCAAGCCAAGGCCAAATCATCGACGCCTACCAAGCCCGAATTCATCGTGGGCAGGCGGACCCAGAAGATCAAGAACGCCGCTCCCGAGCTCAAGAAAGACGGTGCCATTGTCGCGACGACCAAGATCACCGCGAAGAATCCGATCACACTACCAGGCAACGCTTATGTCACCATCATCGGCCAGACGTCGATCCTCAACATGCAACATGCCATGGACCTCTACCACGCCGCGAACGATCGTTATCCCAAGAATTACGATGAGTTCATGAACGAGATCATCAAGGCCAACAACATCGCCCTGCCCGTACTCCCCGATTACCAGAAGTACGGCTACGACGAGAAGGAGCACAAGCTGGTGATCCTCGAGTACGAAGACCTCAAGAACCAGCCGCTCGGCCGGTGATTGCCGCATCTCCTTCGAAGGCCATCGTCAACGCAGTTCTTCGCTGCTGCCATCTTGGACAGGAGTGGGAACGCCGGGGCGACCCTGGGACCGTACACCGTTGAAGCGGCTTCGGGGACGGATGCCAGGACCGACCGGGCCAAGAACCCTCTGGTTCGCATCACCTTGGCCTCTGCCCCCGGTTCGCGAGGAGGACGGTGATCGGGGGGTCAAGACCGCGCCTTCCGTCATGGACACCGGTGTGATCCGGTTCACCTTCCAGACGCCCGGCTCGGTTTCCTGAAAACCCAACGACCATGTGGAATTGGCCGTACCCACATTGTAGGCCGCCATTGATGTCCGCAGCGTTCCCTTGGCGTAAACTCGGAACTCGGCGCTCCCCCGTCGTGTCTGCCGTCCCGCGCTGGTCTGCAAGTCCTGGATGTGCACGAAGTCAAAGGCCGCATTAGCCAGGTTCGCGCGAATTAATCCCCGCGTCGCTTCTCCCGAAAGTGATATCCCGTCCTGCACATACTCGACATCCGGCGTTAGCTGCGCCAGGACATCCTCAAGATTGGCTGCCAGCACGGCTCGCCTCAGCTCGTAGACCACGCTCTCGATCCGCTCGTTGTCGGTCACCCACATGCGCTCGATCACCACGACCGCCACGGCCAACCCCAGCGCCGTCAGCGCCCAGGCCAGGTACTTCCCCTGCTGTGTGACCTTGAGCGCCGTCAGGAAGGCCCCGGCCGCAAGTACGAGGAACCCGGCCAGATAGGTCGGATCTTCCGAGAGAAATGTCATCGGGAGCTACTCCCTCGGTCCGCCGTCTATGACATGTGTCGTATGCCATCGATCCTATCCGTTCTTGACGCGATGGGAAGATGACTTTGTCGGAACAGTTGTCATTACTCAGGCTTTTTCTTCTCTTCCGCCTCTCCAGGTTTCCCGGCCGCATCGGCTTCCTTGGGCTTGGGAGCCTCCACGGCTTTGGCCTGGCCTTTCTGGGCTGCTGGCTTCTCAGGGGTTTGGGTGTGCCGTACGGTCTGGATCTCGGAAACGGCGACGGGGATCAGGTTATACCTGGGTTCCCAATCGATGGGGCGGAGCTTGATGGTTGGCTCGAGGAACCGCATGATGGCCGGGGTGACCTTGGGCTCGAGCCGCATCAGCTTGTAGCCGTGCAGCGATGAGGGGAAGAGTTCGACCTTGTTGAGCCGCGCTCGCTCGACCAGCCGGCGGACGGACTCCACGGCATCCTTGGAGGCATTGTCCTTACTGCCGGCCAGCAGCGCCAGGGGGATTCGGGGAGCGAGCGATGGGAGAATATGCCCCAGCACATAACCGGAGCCCGCGGGATAGGGAGAGATAAGCACCAAGGCATTGAGGTCGCTGGGCCGGCCCTCGGTCGAGACGGCTGCTCCTGGCTGATAGGCCCAGGCCACGGCAAGGTTAGCTCCTTCACCCACCGCGATCATCCCGAGCTTGGCCACGTTGAAATCGCCCCGGTTATGCCGGTCGAGCAGAAACACATAGGCCGCCTGAAGGTCCTCGGCTAAAAGGGGACGATCGCTGGCACTCAATACCCGCCTGGGGTTCTGGCCCTGACCTCGGAGGTCCATGCTGAAGACAGCATAGCCTTCCTCTTGCAGGTGCTCGGCCAGCCCTAGCCCCTTGAGCTCGGTCACAGCCTCTTCAAAATCCTTGCGCGATCGATTAGCCTCATGGACGAGCATGACAACCGGCGCGGTCGAGCCCAGCTTGGATGGGTAAAACGAGGCTGCCAGCGGGCTGCCGTCGAACGAGTGCAGCTTGAAGGTATAGTGATAGGTTCCGGCCCCGGCCGCATTGGCTTTCCCCCTGGCATCGGCCCCATCAGCCTTGGCCAGTGGATCACCCGCCTCAGGGCGGGCCTTCTTGAGCGGCGCTCCGCCTTGGTTGCGAATGCGGCCGCGGTTCTGCCTCGGTTGTGCCTGGGCTGCCACGATACTGACCGTCACCAAGGACACCACAACCACTGTCAGTGCCTTTTCGACCCACCCGCCATGCCCGCTTCCCATTGTGTTTCCATCCCCTCAGGCCGTCTGCTCGTCGGGACCGAACTTGCTCCTGGGCAGCTCCGGTCACTCATCGTAAAATCAAGCGCGGCAATGGACAAGTGCGGTCAGCGACCCCAGCCCTGAGGGGCGGGGCTTGCCGAAGAAATTCGGTTGGCCTCTAATGGTTCTCATGAGACGATCGGCTCAAAGTCAAATCTCCGGCAGACCCACGCGGAGGCTCGATGTTTCTGAAGGTTGACCGAACCCTACAACGGTATTGTGACTGATTACTAATATGATCAAATCAAGATCGTTAGAGCTCAGGGCGCTGCTCCTTCTGGCCGCGGCCGCGTTTGGCGTGACCTACCTGGTTACCCGGTCTGCCCGAGGCGAGAAAAAGTCGTCCGAAGCAGTGGCCACGTCCCCGACAGCGCCGGTCTCCTCAAGCCCTTCGGCCCCGGTAATCGCGAAAGATCCCGGCGAAGCGCCTGCCGGCATGGTGTGGATACCCGGCGGTGAATTTCTCATGGGCGCCGATGATTCTCAGGCCAACCCCGCGGAGCGGCCGGCGCATCGAGTCAAGGTGGAGGGGTTCTGGATCGACCAGACCGAGGTGACCAACTTCCAGTTTCAACGGTTCGTCGAGGCTACCGGTTACAAAACCACGGCGGAGCGCCCGGTTGACTGGGAGCAGTTGAAGACCCAGGTTTCGCCAGGGACAGCCAAGCCCCCTGACGAGCAGCTCGCGCCCGGCTCGCTGGTCTTCACCCCTCCCGACCGCCCCGTTCCCCTGGACGACATCACAAACTGGTGGAAGTGGGTTCCCGGCGCGAGCTGGCGCCACCCCGATGGACCAGGCAGCTCGATCGTCGGCAAGGATGATTTCCCCGTCGTGCACGTCTCCTGGGATGATGCCGCTGCTTATGCCAGGTGGGCGAGCAAACGTCTGCCAACGGAGGCCGAATGGGAATTTGCCTGCCGCGGCGGCCTGGAAGGTAAGGCATACGCCTGGGGCGACGAGTTCCAGCCGGCAGGCAAGTACCAGGCCAACACCTGGCAAGGGCACTTCCCGGAGATCAACAGCGACGAGGACGGCTTTCCCCGGCTTTCCCCCGTGAAATCGTTTCCCCCGAACAGTTATGGTGTTCACGACATGATCGGCAACGTCTGGGAGTGGTGCTCAGACTGGTATCGGCCCGACACGTATCGCCTTGACGCCAGCTCTTCACGGGTGGTCAATCCCACGGGGCCGGAGAAAAGCTACGACCCGGATGATCCCTATCAGCCCAAACGGGTCACGCGCGGTGGGTCGTTCCTGTGCAGCTCCAATTACTGCACCAATTATCGCCCTAGCGCCCGCCGCGGGACGGCCACCGATTCAGGGATGTCTCACCTGGGCTTCCGCTGCGTGCTGACCCCCGACATGCGGAGCCGGAACAGCCAGCAGCCACCAGGCGGGAAGTAAACCGGGAGAAGTCGCGTGCCTGAATCGTCGCTGGCAGCCGTTCCACAGGCAACCTCAACTTTTCATCATCCCATCGCCACACTATTACCCTGGCACCGAAGAAGCTCATACGAACCCGACACGCCAGCGAGGGGAGTGCCTCAGAGCCCTCGCTGGCGCGTCGGGTTAGTATGTGCAAGGATGCGAAACTTTCTTGCCGGGGTAATATCACCTTGTTCGATCCCGATCCAACCCGGCGGGCGCGAACCTCACCTGGGTGGTTTTCGTCCGAATCTTCGTTGCCTTGACGGTTTCCGGCCGCAAGGGGTATCGTGATCGTCGACAACCAAGACTGCCGGCGAGGTGGCCACTCCTCTCTCCTTCCGACTGAATCAAACATGCTGCTGAAACGGACTCACACCTGCGGAGATTTGACGAAGGATCATGTCGGGCATGCCGTTGTGCTCAACGGCTGGGTGGACGCCTGGCGCGATTTCGGAGGGCTCGTCTTCATCGACCTGCGCGACCGCTACGGGGTCACCCAGGTGGTCTTCGAGCCCGACGCCGGCGCCGCGTTGCAGGCCCGATCGCGCGACCTCCGTAATGAGTACGTGGTCGGGATCAAGGGGATCGTCGCCCACCGGCTTGCCGGCAAGGAGAACCTCAAGCTCAAGACCGGCGCGATCGAGGTCAGGGCCACCGAGCTGGTGCTGTACAATGCCACGCCCACGCCGCCCTTCGAGATGCACGGGCCCGAGCCCAACGAGGAGCTGCGCCTCAAGTATCGCTTCCTTGACCTCCGCCGGCCCGACATGCAGCGGATCTTCATCGTCCGCCACCGCCTTTGCCAGCTCATGCGCAACATCTTGAGCGAGCAGAACTTCCTCGAGGTCGAGACGCCCATCCTGGGCCGCAGCACTCCCGAGGGTGCCCGTGATTTCCTGGTTCCCAGCCGGGTGCACGCTGGGCATTTTTACGCCCTGCCGCAATCGCCCCAGCTCTACAAGCAATTGCTGATGGTTTCCGGCTTCGACCGTTACTTCCAGATCGCCCGCTGCTTCCGCGACGAGGACCTGAGAGCCAACCGCCAGCCGGAGTTCACCCAGCTTGACGTCGAGATGTCGTTCGTCGAGGACCAGGACGTCCTGTCCACGCTGGAGTTTCTCATCGCCGCCATAGCCCGTGAGTTCAGCG
>JBAUOX010000712.1:0-3962 GCA_049579985.1 Isosphaeraceae bacterium
GCGGGATGAAGACCAAGGTGAGTTGAACCTCGATTCGACCCAACGGCCCCTTCAAGGGGCCTTCCTCATACCACCGGTTCTACCGGTGGTGCTGATTTTCTTAGAGTTAGTTATGGTGTCCCCGGAACTCCGGCTACAGCGGCTCACGTTTTGAACTACGCCCCTACATAGTATCTGACCCGTCCGGGCGAGAAGGACGACCTCCGCGATCTGCTGGAGCAGGAATACAAGAAGGTCCGGCAAAAGGGGGAGAAGGCCCCGACTCCCCGCACCGCCGCGGCTGACGAGTGATCCGCGCCCGCGCGGCCGCTACTCGAACCCCTACGACGGGAAGCCCGAAAAGAGCCGGATCACGTCCGGCTTGGTCACCTTGCCCATGGCGTTGCGAGGCAGCTCCTTCAGGGCGAGCAGCCGGGTGGGCAACTTGTACGGCGCCAGCCGATCGCCGGCCCAGTGGCGCAGCTCCTCCAGCGTGAGCGCCTCCCCAGGCGCCAGCACCAGGGCGGCGCCGATGCGCTCGCCCCACTCCGGGTCGGGGAGGCCCACCACCGCCACCTCCCGGACCGCCGGGTGCTCCCGCACCGCCTCCTCAATCTCCAGGGCGGAGACCTTGTACCCGCCCGTCTTGAGGATGTCGACGCTGCTCCGCCCGAGGATCCGGTAGAAGCCCTCCTCCACCACGGCGATGTCGCCGGTGCGGAACCAGCCGTCCCGGAAGGCCGCCTGCGTCGCCTCGGGCCGGCGCCGGTACTCCCGGAAGACCGACGGGCCCCCCACCTCAATCTCGCCGGGAGTGCCGGGAGGGACCTCCCGCCCCTGCTCATCCACCAGGCGGACCGCCACGCCGGGGAGCGGGACGCCCACAAACCCGGGCCGGCGTCGGCCGCGAAGCGGGTTGGAGAGGGCCATGCCGATCTCCGTCATGCCATAGCGCTCCAGCAGCACGTGGCCGCTGATTTCCTGCCACTGCTCCAGGACGCGGACCGGCAGGGCGGCGGAGCCGCTCACCATGAGCCGGAGCTTGCGGCATCCAGCGGATAGTGCGGCCTGCCGCTCGATCGGAGCCGCTTCCCAGGCGGCGATCAGCCGGCTGTAGATGGTGGGCACCGCCATGAATAGGGTCAGCGCCCCGCCGCCAATTGCCTCCCAGACCGCCTCGGCATCGAACTTCGGGTGGATCGTCACCTGGGCGCCGGACCAGAGGGCGCAGGTCAGCACGTTGATAATGCCATGAGTGTGGTGCAGCGGCAGCACCAGCAGGATGTGATCAGCCGGCTGCCACCCCCAGGCCTCCACCAGGGTGGTGACCTGGGCCTGAACGTTCCCGTGTGTGCTCACCACGCCCTTGGGACGGCTGGTGGTGCCGCTGGTATAGAGGATCATCGCGCGGCGGTCCGGCGTGAGTGCGGGCAAGACGGCTTCGCCGGCGCCGCCGGCCAGCAGGTCGGTGGTCAGCAGAAACCGCAGGCCGCGCTGTTCGGCGATGGGGCGCAGCCGGTCCGCCCTTTCAGGGGGGGCGACTACCACGGAGGCGCCGGAGTCTTCCACGGAGTAGGCCAGCTCGGGCGGCGGGTGGGAGACTGCCAACGGCACGGCCACACCGCCGGCCCGCCAGATGCCCCACTGCACGGCCACGTAGGTGAGGCCGGGAGGGACCAGGAAGGCGACTCGGGCCTCGCTCAGGTCCTCCGCTCCGGTCAGCAGCCGGGCGGCGACGGCAGCGGAGGCGTCCAGCAGGTCGCGGTAGCGAAACCTGCCCTCGGGGGCGGCCACGGCGATGCGGTCGGCGTGGGCCGCTGCGCGGGCCACAAGAGGAAGGCTTGCTTCAGGAGTAGTCATGTTCTGCGGTTACCTCCGCTGCCACGAGAGTCTACCGGGGTAGTACAATCAGGCCTCCGAGTTGCTCCTCGGGGGCCAAATAGGCCTTTGCCGTCGGTTCTGTATTTCTGGCCCGACCGGAGTCAGTGATGGGCGTTCCGATGCTCGCTGGCGGACCCGGGCCCCTTCTCGCGCACACCGGCTTCCTTCGAGAACACGGCTTCCATTTCGCGCCGAAACTGGGCTGCGTCACTCCTGATGGCGGTCACGTCCTGCCAGGTCAGCGGCTGGTGTTGGGCCACTGGTCGCGTCAGCTTCACGTCATGGGCGAGCCCGATCGGGAGCCCCTCCCGCGCGAGCGAATCGGCTGCCGGCATGAGCTGCCCGTACACCGTGAAGCCGCCCTCGCCATCGAGCCTCTCGCCCGGCTTTAGGTCGCGCTTGGCAGTCGCGACAACATCGCCGCGGAACGCCGTGGGCGCCCCGGTCGGTTCACGCCGCAAGCCGACCGCCGCGACGCTGATGCCGAGCTCCAGCCCGATCAGGTGGTACGGTCGGTACATCCCCGCGTAGGTGCCGCTGTCGTCGGTCACCAGGCCGTACTCGCGGAAGCAGCGGCGCACATAATCGCTGTTCGCCGCGAATGTGACATAGACACCCCAGCGCAAGTCGAGCGGTACCTCGCGCCCCTCCCGATCGAGGCTGGAGATGACCTCGACCTGTCCGGCGTGGTGCAGGACTCCGCCCGCGGAGCGGGGTCTGAGCACCTGCGGCAACTCGTCTATGCCGCAGGGAGGGAAGTTCAGCCCCTGGGGTGACGGCGTGAGGCCGGTGGCATTGGCCACCGCAGCCATTTCGATCGCGGATTTGGTGCCGTCGAGGAACGAGTTGAACATCTGGGCGTTGAAGTCGCCCCGGGCTACCATCTCCGGGGTGAACCCGTAATGGCCCCAGACCGTGTCGGGCGTGGATTCGTGATAGGCGGGCAGATACTTGGTGCCCTTGCCGGCAGCGATTACCTCGAATCCCGCGGCGCGTGCCCAATCGACCAACTCGCAGATCAGCGCGGGCTGGTCGCCGTATGCGAGCGAGTAAACGATGCCAGCCTGCGCGGCGCGCCGGACGAGCAGCGGCCCGGCCAGGGCATCGGCCTCGACATTGACCATGATGATGTGCTTACCTTGCGTGCAGCAGGCGAGGGCATGGCGGATGCCGGCCGCCGGGCTGCCCGTGGCGTCAATCACGATCTCAACCTCGCTGCTGGCGATGGCGGCGAGCGGGTCGTCCAAGACGCAGGTAGTCCCGTGTTTGGCTGCATCCGCGATGGCTGGCGCAGCGAACCGTTCCGCGTTCCAGCCGACGTGCGCCAGGCGCTCCCGCGCGCGCTGGGGGGCCAGATCAACCACGGCCACGAGGTGAATGCCCGGCGTGCGGCTCGCCTGGGCAAGGAACATCGAGCCGAACTTGCCGGCCCCGATCAAGGCGAGGCGCAAGGGCCGTTTCGCGGTGGCGCGCTGAGCAAGCAATCGGTGCAGATTCATGGTCATCCCGTATCGTCGAGTGATCGGTTCATGATGCTATTTTCAAAGCGGGCCGCTGCCGTCCTGCCAGGGATCGAGAACAAGTGCTCCGCTTGCCACGAAGTACCGCGTGTTTCGGGTCATGACATGGAGGCCGTGGCGGAGAGGAAGGCCAGTGTGGAACCATCGAGATCCCCAAAGACGACGCCGTTTGTAAGACCCTACGGTGATCACGAAGAGAGTACCTCTCGAGGCTCACCGAGGAGTTCAAGACCCAGGTCGAAGTCGCCGTCGCTCCTTCCCGATAACACGCCTCGCCACGGATCGGCAGCATCAGGCCGTCACGACCCACGGCCAGCAACGGCTTGCGGCCGCCTCGCGAGGCGTGCGCCTGCTCCAGCCACTTCAGAACCTGAGCCACCGAGGCGTCGTGGCGGTGGGGCTTCATCCCCTCCGACAGGCCGGCGATGACTTTGCGCAAGGTCGCGACTGACCGACTCACGCCGTGATTACGTTTCAGATATTCCAAGACGCAATTCTGGGTGGACGTGAAGGGTGTGATCGCGCCGGTGCCAAGGATTATGCGGCTTTTCTGGGCTTTTTCTCTCTCGAACCCTCCTGAGT
>JBAUOX010000713.1:0-2522 GCA_049579985.1 Isosphaeraceae bacterium
GACATCAAGACGATATGGCCCTTGACCTCGTCCATGGCCGCGTTCAACACGGCGGCCTTGCCGCGTCGCTGGGGATAGTCGAGCAACCGGACGCCGCGGTCCGCGAACCGGCGCACGATCGCGGCCGTGTCGTCGCTGCACCCGTCCAGACCGACGACGATCTCGAAACGGTCGTGCGGATAGTCCATCGCCAGAGCGTTGCGGACACGTTGTTCGATTACAGTCTCTTCGTTGTGCGCCGCAATCAGGAGCGAAACCGGCGGCCACATTTCCGGCTCCGACGACGGAGCCCCCCCCGATCGCTTGAACAAGCGCGCCAGCGACCATATAAGTACCGGATAAACAGCGTACGCGTAACTGATCAAAGCCGCACAGGTCCAAAACATGATTGTATCAGCAAATTTCTGCATGTGGGTTCATTCGGAGTTAATTCACAAAACTGGGAATCAATACAGCGATTGTGCACCCCAGGCTTATCGTTTCGGTGAAAGAACGCTCCAATTTACACCAAAAGATAAAGCCGTTATTTTTTGAAGTAATAAACGTCTATCCGATGAAAGGAGTGCCGTCCGACGAGCTTGAAGCCCAAGTGCTCGAGTTGCGACTCGTACCGGTCGGCACGTGCAACAGGAAGACAGAGAGCCAGCCAGATCCCAGGTGCCGATGTGATTTCGGCGGCATAATCTCGATCGTCCCGATCGACTCGACGTCCGTGACGATAACCATACCCAAAGAAAGTCTTTTCCCCATCCGGATCGGGCTCCAATCCGACCATTTCGGCTGGCACCCTGCCGTACCTGGAAGCATAGTAACGAAAGGTAACGACCTCGATGGGCTGATCGAAGAGGACAAGCTCACGGTCGTCCAGACTAGATAGAATGATCCGAGCCGCGGAACGCCAGTCATCCTTTAAGGGTCGGGTCGCATACCGGAACAAGGAGCTTGAGCTCAGGACCACGAGTACGCCGAGGAGGACCACCCTCAATGACAGGCGAAGCTGTCCCAGCCCGAAAGCAGCGAGCAACAAGAAAGCCGGTAGTCCAATACTGGCATACCGGTGTGAATAGATGGGTTTCCCCAGCAGGGCGACGATCAACGGAATAAGGATTGGCAGCAGGAACCATCCACTCAATAGCACGACGGCAAAGCGCCGCCGGGAAGCGTGCATGATCCCGATCGCTACCGGGAAAACCAGCGTGATCAGAACGCCGAAGGAGGCAACGCCTAACATCCAACGCGGTGAGTCACGCCAGGCGAAGGTTCGCCCCAGTCCGAAGGTGATCGGAGTCGCGAGGAATTGGATGACCCAACTTTCTCCCGGGACGCGCACCAGGTTGCCGGGCATTCGAATCTGTTGAAGGAAGACAGGAACCCAGGGACTCCACAGCAAGACCACGACAATCATCGTGCCAATCCAGGGAATCAGCAGCTTGCGGAATTGAGGCACGGTCGCCAGAGCCATCGCATGGGCCAACTGAAGAGCGGGCGCGTAATAATGAGTGTACCAGCCGAGCGCCGCGGTCATGCCGTAGAGGATCAAGTCGGTCAGCCGGCGCCCTTGCACCCACACGACGAAAAACCAGGTGTTCGCAACCGCCAGGAGATGAAGGAGCGCGTAGCTCCTGGCCTCGTTTGAGAGCTCGATCTCCAGCGGGGAAATCGCTAAGAGGCCGGCCGCGAGCAAGCCGACGCCCGACCCCAGGAGTCGACGCCCCAGGAGCGCTAGCAAGGGGACGGTGAAGACGCCGCAGACCACGGACAAGCTTCGGAGTGAGATTTCGGAGAGGCCAAAAATGTCCGCCCACGCCTTCGCACAGATCGAGTGAGCGGGTGGATTTCCGTTATCCCACGCGCGGCCATGAAAAAGGTCCGTATAAGATGATGCGGCGAGGCCTGCCGAGACCGCCTCGTCATACCAGAAACTCTGAGAATTCATCGCGACAACTCGCAAAACCAGCGAGATCAGGGTCAACGCGACCGTCACGCCCCACCACCCAAATGAGCTGGAACAGACAAACCCCCCGTCGAAGGCGGCGTCTTCTTCAATACGATTCGAATCCGGCACGTCCATGAGGAGTTTCCGTAAGCTCGTGACTATCGTGGACGGATCAACTCTGATCGTGATTGACAGTAGGGCGCCTTGTGCCAATAAACTATACTGTACGAATGGTCGCCGTGACATTCATGCCAGCCACCGCAAGGCGTGACTCGACGATGTCTCTCCGTACTCCTCAACATTCTCCCACGTTCTTTGACCGTATTCTCGAACTCCCGGCGCGAGTGATTGGTGATCGCCTTAGCGGCCCGTATGGTGGAGCGCGGGGCGACGACCAACGAGATGGCGAGCTATTGCAACGACACGGCGGACCGGATAGAAAACGCCGTCGTTCAGCAGCAACCTCTTCGTAAGGAATCGGGACCGCGCGACCTGGTTCATGAGCTTGATCGCCCAGTCCTCGACCGCCGGCTCGACAACCGTCCGCAGCTCCGCGAACGGACCGTCCACCGCGATCTCGGCCTCG
>JBAUOX010000714.1:0-4538 GCA_049579985.1 Isosphaeraceae bacterium
GTTCAGCATCCGTGCACACACCATCCTAGTTGGTGAGAAACCATCCGCCAAATCCCGGTTCCAAGGACGGGATTATACCCCTCCGCTCATGCATTTTGGAATAACCCCCCGAAACGCAGGATGAGCCTAAGGCTTAACATTCTGTTTCTAAAACACTTGCGTCAATTAGATTAGCCTGTAGGTATGACGAAACGTTGATTTAGAAACTTGGAGGCAATCGCCAGTTGGTGCGCATCCGTGAGCAGACCGGGACGGTTGCGCCGTCCGAAAATGGCCGCCTGCCACCCGCGGCGGCGAGGGAGGGAAAACGGACAGATTAGTCCGCACGAATTGCCAGGTTTTGTGTCATACTGAAATAGTGGAGCCGCTCTGAGGCGTGGAGCGTGGGGGCGTGAGGCGAGGCGAAGTCGAAAAGGGCCAACCACGTTTCCCGGGTGCCGGAAAGGGGGTGGCCCATTCCGCTCTCAGCGCTGATCTGTGGGCCGGATGGAGGTGAAACGCCCTGAAAAGGGCTCGAAATGGCGAGTTTTGGGGGAATATGCTACGTATTTCCAAACGGCGCAACTTCTATTTCAGTATGCAGTTATGGCTAAAATCGCGTCCCACGAGAGTCAAGAGAAAAGCAGACGCAAGGCGAAATCTTACAATAACTTGCGACGAAAATCAAGCTCGCTGAACATCTGCAAAAAACCCGAAAACGTAGCATTTCGTAGCATGTTGACCCCCCGCCGTGCGGGGAGCGCTGTACCCGGCTCGGCGCGCAGCGACGGCGGACCCCGACGCCCCACGCCATGTCCGGCTCAGCCTGGCACCCATTTTCCCAGGAGGTCGGACTCCGGATAGCCGCATTGCAGCAATCGGAGCACACGATCAGCGACAATGCGGCACGTATGTTCTCGGGCATGGGCGTGCCTCAGACTGGCCCGGCCGTCGTCGGAGCCGGTGGCGACGATCGACCGCACGGCGTCAACAAACTCTCCGGCGTCCTCGACAACGTCGAAGAGATGGGAATACAGCCGGCACTCCGGGATGGCGGTCGCCACGATCGGCCGGCCCGATCCCAGGCCGTCCATGATCTTGGTCGGCGAGCAAGCGCGGTTGAAACGATTGTCCTGGGCATAGGGAATCAGGATCACGTCAAATGCTTGGAAATACCGGGGCAGCTCCGCCTGCGGCCGCCAGCCGATCGTGTGCACGTTGGGCTGCACGGAGAATTCGGCCGCCCAGTCCACGAACCACGGCTCGCGATGGCGGCTGATGTGCGGCTGCTCGCCCACGACGACAACTGAGGCCTCGGGGAATGCCTCGCTCAGCCGCTTCATCAAGGGCCAGTCAACCCGTGGCCCGATCGAACCGACGTAACCCAGCAGCGGTCGAGGCAGATGGGCGATGTCCTCGGGAGCCGAAGCGGGTCGGTGGTTGGGCTCGTCCGCCAGGAACGCCGCCGGCGTGCCGTGGGGAAGATGATGGATCTTCTCTGCCGCTTCCGGAACGGCCGCGCGGAGCTCATCGGCCCGATACCGCGCCACGCAGATCGTCGCGTCGGCACCCAGCACCATCTGGCGTTCCAGGCAACGAACCTGGGCGGCATGCCTGGGCCAGTACAGCGTGTAGTCGTCAATGTTATAGTACAGCGTGACATCGGCAGCGAGCTGATCGCGCAGATGCAGGTAGTGGGGATACGTCAGCACGAGCCCGCGCCTGGGCCGGGGATCACCATGATTCCAGAATTCTTGAATCGCCTTCGCGATGGGACGCATTCCCAGCCGGGGAAAACGCTTCATCCAGCCGCTGGGCAAGACCATGTCACGGGTGTGGGAGTTGTTGCCCCAGGGGCGGGGACGACAGGATCTCGACCAGGGATAGATGCCCCGCCGCCAGCCGTTGACGTAATCCATGCACCGCAGGGCGAGCATCGAGACAGACTGCTGATCGATTTCCCGGAACAGGCTCTCGGTGGTGAACCAGTTGATATCCGCGACGGCGAGTGCCAGGTGGTTGCACGCGGCTTCGCCAGTCTCGCAGCTTGTTTGCGGCATCCTCGCATCCTCGGCCGGCAGGGCAATGGAGCTCCAGCCGCAGAAGGAGGATACGCGCTACACCAGAATGCGGTCAAGGTGCCGTCACATTCCGGTCAGGGCACGACCGTGGCGAACGTCTTGAGCAAGGCCGGCGGCTCATCCTTGATATCGGTCTCGATGGTCAGCGTGGCGTGATGGGGACCGGGCTGCTCCGGCGCCTTAAGAGTCAGCTTCAACTGGTGGACGGCTCGTGGTCCTTTCTCGCCTTCGTCGGGCTGAAGATCTTCCTCGCTGGGCGTAAGTTTAGTGATCGAGAACGGCAGCTTGGAACTGACCAAGACAATCTTGGATACCGACTGACCCGGACGAAGGCCCCCGAAGTTGATAATCGACGGATTGACGCCCACAGCGCTCCGGATGTTGGCCACGACCGAGATCGGAATCGAAGGACTGCTCTGGTCGTTGGTCAGCAGCTTGATCTCATCTTTGAAATAGCCGTTGGAAACTCCGGGCTGAAGTGTCGCGGTAAGCGAATAGTTGATTTGGCCGTCCGCCGTGCGTGACAGCTCGCGCAGCTCGGCCTTCACCTTCGAGCTCTGGGTCTTCATCTTCGTGACCTCCCAGTCCGAGCGTCCTCCGGCATAGGTCAGGGTCAGCGAGGCCGTGGGGCTCTGGTCGGGCCGCCGGACGACCGTGCCGAAATCGATCTGGCCCGGGTTCATCACGATGTCGCCCCGGATGAAGCAGCTCAGGTTGAGGTCGACCTCGACGAATGCGGGGCGGTCGAAGATGAGAGTGAGCCCCGAAGGTTTGTAGCCCAGGAACTTCGTGGTGTCGATCGTGGCCTCGATCGTGGTCTGGGTTCCCGGAGGAATGACCTTCGCCCCGACCCGGACGTTCGTGCAGCCGCACTTGGTTCGCCAGTCGGCGATACGGACCTCCTGGTCAGACCGGTTGACAAGCGGGAAGGCGTGGCGAACCTGCGAGCCGCGGGCTACTGTGCCGAAATCATAGGCTCGTTCGGGAAGCGCCGAGGCCACCCAATCGAGGCCCTGGGCCCGCACCGCAGGGCTCGAGATGACCATCCCCAAAAGCCCCATCAGCATCGTCCGACGCATCAGCCCGACTCCTTTCCAAGTAGCTATGTTTCGACCGCGCGCTGGCTGATCGGCTGCCGGCTTCCCCCGGCCGGGCGCCCCAAGGGCTTCCACGTCGCCCCAACATCCGGCCTGACTTCATTCTAGCAAAACCAAGGCCGATTGGAACCATCTGTTCTTATTCGTTCACCCCACCACAAACTGCCAACGGGCAAATGGTGAAACAGAGGGTGCCAAGCCGGCCCCTGGCTCGGCGGCCGGGATTTCGGCACGCCAGCCGGACGATTGCAAAACCCCGATGCCTCATGGACTCGCCGTTTCTGGATCATGCACCCAGTTGGGTCATCGGCCATCGAGGGCGGGATCTTCAGGGAATCCTCTGACCTGTCAGGCGGAGGCTGGCAGTCCTGCGGGTGATTCGGGTCGCCGATCGGCCGGGCGGACAAACGGTACTGGTGCGACGGCAACCTGCCCTGTTAGGATGGTCGCTCATAAGGTCTTTTGCAGCGTCCCGATCGACTCCGCCCGCACGAACTCGAGCACCTCGATCTCTTCTTCCTTCTGGACGGGTGATCCATGTTGAAGCCCTCGGTTCAGGTCCATGAGCATGAAGGGATCCTGATCGCGGAGTTCTGGGATTGTTGGAGACTCGACCCGGCCCCGGTACAGGACTTGCGCTCTCGATATGAAGCGCATCGCCGCAAGAATGGCCGTCCGGAGTTGGTGATCGATCTCGGCGGAGTCGGTTTCGCGGGATCGGCGTCGCTGGGCAGTTTTGTCGCCTTGCACCGCGAAGCGCGGCAGAACGGCGGCAGATTGATCTTCTGCAACGTCGAGCCGACCGTTAGCGAGGTGTTTCGAGCCAGCAAGCTCGCCCCTTTGTTCGAGTTTGTCCCTGATCGAGCAGCCGCCCTGGACTCGGTCGCCCGGGGCCCGACAACTGCCCCGGCCGACGGCAACCTGACGGACCCGGAGGCAGGGCCAGACCAGGCACGCCCGGAGCCCGGCGGTCCGGCCGGGTCGGCCCGGCTGCGTCGCGGGAAAACCAATCCCGATCCTTCGTGAGCCTGTCGCTCTAACGCCGATTTGATTTCTTCCCGATGCAACCTTCGTGTCTTTTCCAGGGTTCTCATCATGCCCGCCCCTGTCCGGATCCAGGTCAGCGACGCCGACGGCATCAAGATCGTTCGCTTCAAAGATCAGCAGCTCTTCGATGAGCGTACTGTTCGCGAGGTCTCGGAACAGATTGCGATCAGCTTGCCCAGCGACCGAGCTCCGATCCGCCTGGTCCTCGATTTCTCCGAGGTCAACCTGATCTCCAGCAGCGCGCTTTCCAAGCTGATCCTGATCCAGCGCCGGATCGATGCCACCCGGGGCAAGCTCCGGTTGTGCGAGCTCTCGCCGGTTCTCCAGCAAGTCT
>JBAUOX010000715.1:0-3033 GCA_049579985.1 Isosphaeraceae bacterium
CCTGCTGATCACTGGAGGCATCCATCCGGGGATACTGGACAAGAAAGGCGGCTGGCTGGGCACGCCGATCGGTGCTCCGACCAGCACCGAGGTTCTCGTCTTTCTCGATGCCGAGACCGTCAGCCGCAGATCGCGGGCGGGAAGCGCAGCCGACACCCGCGCGACGAAGTCCGACACCAAGGCGGCCAGGGCCAGCGCCGACGATGCTGAGGATGAGGAGCCGCCGCCGCGGGCCCGCAAGACCAGGCGTTCCAGCCGCGGGCCCGATCTCGATTCCGAGTCCGGCACCGACAATGTCAACGGCAACGGCAGGAACTGACAACCTGGTGATTCACAAGCCTGAAGCGCAAGCGAAGGTCATTCGAGCACTTGAAAAGCCCTTCGCTG
The DNA here is from genome assembly GCA_049579985.1 of Isosphaeraceae bacterium. Lineage (GTDB taxonomy): Bacteria > Planctomycetota > Planctomycetia > Isosphaerales > Isosphaeraceae > Aquisphaera. The sequence continues at coordinate 388 of JBAUOX010000715.1, forward strand.
GCGCTTCAGGCTTGTCAAGACACGCAGGCCGCGGCGCGGTTATTGCTTGTCCACGGATCTCGCCAGTCAAGTGTAAACCGTGTATAACGGTTTGTTTGGTTGGTACGCGAGATCCCTGGTGAGGCTGCTTCACGATGCCGTCGTCCCGTCCTGACTCCTCGGTCGCCCCTGCCCCCAAAACCAGCATCATTCCCACCATCGGCGGCCCCTATTTCGCGCTGGCGGTCTTGTTCGGCATGAACCTGCTGAACTACATCGACCGTTACTCGTTCTTCGCGGTCGGCACGCAGATCAAGCGCGATCTGACGATCGATGACAAGTGGTACGGGGTGCTCGGCGGGTCGTTCATGATCGTGTACACGCTCGTATCGCCGCTGATGGGATGGCTGGGAGATCGCTACAACCGCCGTATGTTGCTGGCTGGCGGAGTGGCCGTCTGGAGCCTGGCGACCGTGGGGACAGCGTTCTCCGCGGACTTCTACCACATGTTCTTCTGGCGGGCGCTCCTTGGAGTCGGCGAGGCAAGTTACGGAGTCATAGCCCCCGCTTTGCTGGCGGACCTTTTCGCGGTCGAGAAACGCGGCCGTGCCATGGGTATCTACTACCTGGCCCTGCCAATTGGCACGGCGCTGGGGTTCATCATCGCCGGTCGGGTCTGCTCTCACTGGGGCTGGCATCCCGTGTTCCTCGTGGTCGGCATCCCGGGGCTGCTGGCGGCCCTGGCCGGGCTGCTCATTCTCGATCCCGGCAGGGGTGCCTCCGAAGGGAGGAAATACACCGGCAAGACCGATCGACCGAGATTCCGCGACTATGCCAAGCTGTTCAAGACGCGGACCTTCGTCTTCAACACGGCGGGGATGGCCGCGGCCACGTTCGCGACGGGTGCCTACGCCGCCTGGGGCTCGACGTTTTATCAACGGGTCCGCGGCATGTCTATGAAGGACGCCAATGACTCCATCGGCATCCTGCTCGCCATCGCCGGCCTGGTCGGCATCGCGCTATCCACATTCGTCGCCGACTTTCTGCGAAAGTACACGCGGCGCGCCTATTTGCTTCTGGCCAGCGTGGTCGTGCTCGCGTCGATTCCCGTGGGTATCGCCGGCATACTCGATCCGTCGCGTACTTCCTCGCTCGGATTGCTGTTCACGGCATCGGTGCTGATGGCGATGGTGCTCGGGCCATCGAACACAGTCACAGCGAACGTCGTGCCGGCGAATCGCCGCGCCGCGGGCTATGCCTTGTTCATCTTCCTGATTCATCTGTTCGGAGATATCAGCTCGCCAATCTTGCTGGGCTGGATCTCCGGTTTCTTCGGCGCCGCGGCGGTGACGAGCTCGGCCCTGGGGCAATTTCTGCTCTCCATCGGAGCCGGTCCCACGGCCGATGAAAGCGGCCAGATGACGAACCTGACCGTGGCCATGCTCACTGTAGGTCCGGTTCTCCTGCTCGGCGGCATCCTCTTCCTGATTGGTTCCAAACACCTGCCGGGAGACATGGACCGGATCGCATCGAATACGGACCAGGCAGCGGACGACCCCGAATTCCTACACTGAATCACGTCCAAATTTGTCAATGTCGCCAGAACGCCAGCGCGATCTCCAGGGCGATCAGGATCACGACGGTGATCTCCAGGGCCTCCATGCGATGGCCGCCGGCCTGCTGGACGAGCAAATCGTACACGTTGCCCACGGTCTCGAGCTTGCGGCGGATCGATTGCTGCCAGCCGCGGAGGTGGAAACGGGTCGAAGTCAGGTCGAAAACCCGGGAAAGGTACTGGTCGCCAATCAACTTGAGCGCATTGTCGACCCGCTCGAACAGGCTGGCGGCCTCGATCTCGAGCTCGCGGACCTGCCGCACCGCGTCTCCGTGGGTCTTCCAGATCCCCGAGCCCCAGCGCCGGCGGCGATCGGGGCGAATCAGCCGGTAAGCCGCCTCGAGGCGGTCGTCCAGGCGGTCGTCGATGTGCCGGAACTCGAGCAACTGAACATTGGCGAACTCGATCACCTGAAGGGTATCGGCACAGTCCGCGTCGACGACAAATCCGGCAGCCCAGTCGAGCACCACGAGATCGGTGGGCGTATACGAGAGCGCCAGCCTGGTAGCCTCGCTGACCTCGTCTTGGCTAAGCGGCTCGGATTCGAGGCGGATCAGGCCCGCGATCCAGTCAGCGTGGTTCTCCAGCCACCGGGAGCGCGGCTCGCCAAGCTGGAAGACGATATACTCCTCGCTCATCGAGCTCATCGAAAAGTCATAGACCGCCGGGCGCAGCCGCTCGATCCAGGGGCCAAGAAGCTGACGTGCCGCCTCATTGAGCGGGGCCGGCTCGGCGAGCGCACCGGCCAGTTGCAAGAGCCTGGAGGGCGTCCCTAGCAAGGGGAACCGCACCGCCAGCGAGATCGCGCCGAAATCGAACAGGGTCAGCTCGGCTTTTGGGCTGTGCACCAAGACGATCTCTCCCGGCAGGTGAAGGCCGACCGGCTCCAGGGGCACGCGGATCGGCGCGGGGCGGTAACCGATCGATTCCGGGGTACGTCTTCGACGGGGCAACTGGCCCAGCTCGCCCTGGAGCATCTGGCGGGCCAGCTCCAGGTCGATCTCGTCGCCGATGTCGAAGGCGAAGGCCAGGTGGACGACGACCGAAAGCGG
>JBAUOX010000716.1:0-6363 GCA_049579985.1 Isosphaeraceae bacterium
TTTGCCCGGTGGACTGCATCTACAAGGTGAGCCCTGGTGAATATCCAGGTTTGCAAGCCTTCTGCGACATTGACCTCGACCGTTGCATTGGCTGCAAACACTGCGCCCAGGTTTGCCCGTGGGATGCGATCGACATGGTGGACACGATCGACGTGGCCTATCATGTGGCGGTCAAGGGCGGCCCTCCTCAATATGTCGAGGAGAAGTGGGACGACCTGGTCGATGCCGCGCAACGCAATGCGGAAGGCTTGCTGGCCAAGAAGAAGTGACAGAGTTACGCGGGAGGAGCTCACGGTTTTTCTCCCTCCGGCAGCGGCCGGGCAGACGTTGAACCATGTGCAGGAGTCGATTTCGTGCCGGTGAGCGCCCGGTTCTTGGTGCGCGCTGAAATGTTCCGGCGGACCACACCGGCAAACTTTGGAGCGGAGACGATCGATGCGACGTTTGAAGAGATCGCTAGCGTATCTTGTGCCCGGTCTGCTGCTGCTCGGCGGTCTGAGCGGCTGGGCCGGCAGGTTGGTGAAGTCGATACCAGCGGCTCAAGAGGAACCGCACAAGCCGCCCGAGGAGGATCCGACGAGCCCTGCCTATTATCTTTGGCAGGTTCCCAAGCCCGAGCTGATCTCGGACGAACCGCTTCAGGTCAAGGTCCCGGCCGGTCTGCAACCGTTGACGCCGAAGGTCGTTGTTCCGGCCTGCAATCCGATCACCAAGGGGAAATATGAGCTGGGCCGCCAGCTTTATTTCGACCCGCGGATCTCGGGCGACGGGACGGTGAGCTGTGCAACCTGCCACAATCCGGCCAAGGGCTGGTCTGACGGCGGCCCGGTTTCGACCGGAATCAAGGGCCAGACGGGTAACCGCAGCGCACCCACGGTCATCAACACCGCATACGGCAAGACCATGTTCTGGGATGGCCGGGCGCCTTCGCTTGAGGGCCAGGCGCAGGGGCCGATGATCAACCCGATCGAAATGGGCGCGCAGAAGCACCAGCAAATCGTCGATCGACTGCGGCAGATTCCCGGGTACAAGCAGCAGTTCGAGAAGGTCTTCGGCACCGATGTGACCCTCGACGGCATGGCCAAGGCAATCGCCACCTTCGAGCGGGTTGCGGCTCTTTCGGGTAACTCCAAGTACGACAAGTACAACCGAGGAGACAACAATGCCCTCTCGGAAAGCGAGAAGCGCGGCATGGTCCTCTTTGGACTGCGGCTGAACAGCGACGACGAGTTCAAGCCCGGGGTCGAGCTTCAGAAAGGCAAGTGCACGGTCTGCCACGTGGGGGCGAACTTCAGCGACGAGCAGTTCCACAACCTGGGGATCGGCTGGGACCCATCCGCCAAGAAACACAAGGACATCGGCCGGTGGGCCCCGGTGCCGATCGGCGCCAAGACCGACGCCGAACTGGGATCCTTCAAGACCCCGACCGTGCGCGATGTTGAGCTGACCGCTCCCTACATGCACGACGGCAGCTTGAAGACTCTGGAGGAAGTCGTCGAGCATTATGACAAGGGAGGCAATCCCAACCCGTCGCTCGATCCGGACATCAAGCCGCTCAAGCTGACATCGCAAGAGTCGGCCGACCTGGTCGCCTTCATGAAGGCGCTGACGGGCGAGCACAAGAGCCTGGAGGAACTGCTTCCCACGCTGCCCCCCGGCCCCGACGGCAACGCCCCCGATCCGCGTGCGGCCTTGACACCGCCAGCCAAGAAGGTGGCCGGAATATTCCACCAACCGGAGGTTCGCTGATCCGGATCTCCATGACCGATGGAATCACCGGGCCGACGATTCCGCGGTTCGATCGATCCTGCAGCGACCGGGGAGATTCATGGACCGTCAGCGCTGGCTCATCATTGCGCTGGTATTCGGCTGCTTTTGCGGTTTGTTCCTGCTCTGCTTCGGCGCTGCCCTCTGGGGCGGCGGCCAGTTCGGCTATCGCGACGCGGGGCACTTTTATTATCCGCTCTATCAGCGCGTGCAGGCCGAATGGCAGCAGGGCCGGTGGCCTCTCTGGGAGCCGGAGGAGAATTCAGGCATCCCGCTGCTGGGCAATCCGACCGCGGCGGTGCTCTATCCGGGCAAGCTGATCTACGCCTTGCTTCCCTATGCCTGGGCGGCTCGCCTCTACATCATCGCCCATGTCGCACTGGCGTTTGGGGCCATGCTCATGGCCATGCGGTCGTGGCAGGTGAGCTGGGTCGGGTCCGGCCTGGCCGCCTTGACCTACACCTTCGGCGCTCCGGTTTTGTTCCAGTACTGCAACGTCATTTACCTGGTCGGGGCGGCCTGGCTGCCTCTAGGTTTCCTGGCCGTCGACCGCTGGGTGCACCTTGGCAGCCGGCCGGCGTTGCTGGGCCTGGCGATCGTGCTGGCCATGCAGACGCTCGGCGGAGATCCCCAGTCCGCCTATCTGCTGGGCCTTTGCGGCTGCGGATACGCCGTGGGCGTGGCCTGGTACCGCGCCCGGAAAGTGAACGGGCAAGAAGACCAAGGCACGGTAGAACCGGGCCGCCAGGGTTATTCCTGGTGGCTCATTGCCGCTGTCTTCATGGGTCTGGCGCTCTGGGTCGCCAGTACAGTCTTCCTGGCAGAGTGGCTTCCCAAGCTCCGGCCTCAAGGAAAACCGCCTCCCGCCCTGCCCTGGATGGTTTACGTCCCCCGTGGCGTATTGATTGCGTGGGGCATGATGGGCCTGGCCTTGCTGGAGCGCTGGCGGAGGCAGCGCTGGCGGTCACCTCTGGGTTGGATGCTCCTGGGCCTGGTCGGATCAGGTGCTCTGGCGGCGGCTCTGGCTGCCGCACAACTGCTGCCGGTCCTTGAGTTCACGCAGGCGACGTCGCGGGCCGCCGGCGAGGGGCCGCATGACATCTACCCCTTCAGCATCGAGTCCCAACGCCTGGCTGAATTCATCTGGCCCAGCGTCTTTGGAACCAGCTTCGGCCGCAATGCGAACTGGATCGACGCGGCCCGGATTCCCGGCATCCGTCAGCCGATCTGGGCGCCGTCGCTCTACATCGGCTGCCTGGCCCTGATCCTTGCCGTCGCAGCGCTCCGGTTCCGGTGCGGGCCGGCCCGCCGGGTCTGGCTTTCGGTCATCGTGACGGTCAGCCTGGTGGGCAGCCTGGGCCAGTACACCAGCCCGATCTGGGCGGCCCGGCTGCTCGCGCAGACGACCGGCATCGCGATTCCCGACATCGGCCCGCTGGAAATAGCCGACGTCACGCCGATCCGGCTCGATCGCTATCTCCGGGACGGGGATGGAAGTCTCTACTGGTGGATGACCACGGTCCTGCCCGGCTTCCGCCAGTTTCGTTACCCGGCCAAACTCTTCACGTTCACCACTTTCGGACTGGCCGCGCTGGCTGGGATGGGCTGGGACGCCTTGTGGGCCGGGCGGAACCAAGGCACGCTGGCCCTTGCCGCCTTCCTCCTGGTGTTAAGCTTGGGCCTGTTGTCCATCGTGCTCATGCAGCGGCAGCCAATCTTGAACGCGATGGCGGCCAAGAAAGTCGCATCCAGCTTCGGCCCGCTCGACCCCATGGCCGGATTCCACGAGCTGGTTCGAGCGCTGGCTCACGGTGCAGTGGGGCTGGCCCTGACATTGACCTTGATTCCCCTGGCGGGCAGGAGACCGGTGCTGGCGGGACTGATCGCAGTGGTCGCTGTCTCGGCAGATCTTGCCGTCGCCAATGCCCGCTACGTCCTCACAGTGCCCCAGGCACTCTTCGAAGACGAGCCGGAGGTTCTCCGGATCATCAACGAGGCCGAGCGGCAGAACCCATCGCCGGGCCCGTTCCGCGTCCACAGAATGCCGATCTGGAACCCTCATCGGTGGATCACCGACTCCTCGACGGACCGGGTTCGCGACTTCGTGACCTGGGAGCGCGGAACGATCCAGCCGAAGTACGGGATTACCAAGGGCATCGAATACACGCACACCCTGGGCGTGGCCGAGCTGTTCGACTACGAATGGTTTTTTTCCGGGTTCCCGAGGACGATCCGGGAGCCCGTCGCGCTGGCCCTGGGGGCCAGGGCGGGCCAGGAGGTGGTCTACTTCCCTCGCCGCTCGTTCGATATGTGGAACTCCCGCTACTTTGTCCTTCCGGTGTATCCCAACGGCTGGATGGATGAGGACCGCGGCTACGCTGCTTTTCTCGACGAGACCGAACTTGTTTATCCCTTGCTTCTCCGGGAGCGCGGCAGGGAAGCCGAGCAGAAGGCCTGGATCGAATCGCATGATTACCAGATCCGCCGCAACCGCCAGGTTTATCCCCGCGCCTGGGTGGTTCACGACTCTCGGCCCCTGCCTGATCTCGAGGGATTGACCAGGCTCCAGCAAAGCGGGCCCATGCAGGAGATTCTCTATAACGATGACCGGATCTGGCACGATTCCACGCTGATCCCGTTCGATCCCCGGCGGTTGGTCTGGATCGAGAAGGACAAGCAGCTCGAGCTGAGGGCATTTCTGAGCGGAAAGCCTCCTCGCCCCACCGAGACGGTCAAGGTTTCTTACCCCAGTCCCCAGCGCGTCGAGCTCGAAGCGAGCCTCGAGTCCGCGGGAATCGTCGTCCTCGCGGACATTCACTATCCCGGCTGGAAACTGACGATCGATGGCCAGCCCGCTCCAATCTACAAGGTCAACCGCCTGATGCGCGGCGCTGCGGTTCCGGATGGCGTCCACCGCTTGGTTTACAGCTACGAGCCACGCTCGTTCCAGGTTGGCGGAACGATCACGCTCGCCGGCCTGGCGGCAGCCGCGGCCTTTGCCGTCTACTGCACGCGCCGGCCGAGCCCCCGTGGCACGCTTGGAGAGCTTGGGCGAGCCCAGTCGACGCCAGTGAGAGCATGTGCATCCATGAGATAGAGCGGCAAGGGAGTCATTCGGGCAGCTCCATGCTCTTCTCTCAAAGCTGGTTCATTTCCTTGAGGTCGGCTTCGATATCGATATCCGGGACCTTGCCCGCCCAGACGCCTTCATCGGAAGGAAATGGCGGCCCCTGGCGCGCGTTCGACATCGGCTGCACGACCACAACAACTTCTGCGTCTCCAGGAGGCAGACCACAAGGGAGGTGCAGGTGCAGGCACCCGTCGGCGGTAATCTTGGATTGCAGAGACAAGGTCTTCATCGCGGGTCTCCTCGAGGAACGGGTGATTCACGAGTTTGATCACTGGATCAGCCCTTTCGCCCTGGCGCGGGCCAATAGCTCCTCTTTGGTCGGCCCGGGTCGCTGCGATGCCTCGATCTTGCGGCGAACGGCTTCGGCTTGCTCGTCGCGTTGACGAAGGTACTCATCGAAGGGAGCGGGGTTCGCCAGGTAGCGGCTGACGACGGCGTACACGTCGGCTAACTGCAGCGACCGATACGACCGGACAATGCCCTCGAGGGTCTCGCCTCGCTCGAAGGCCCTGTATAGTGGACCCCAAAAGGTGGACCACTCAGGCCACCTGCATTTGTTAAAGCTTTTCCCCTTTCAGCCCCCGTGAATCCCAGCCCGATGGACCTCGCCAGGGGTCCGCTAATCGAGTGACTGATGGGGACGCTCCTCATCGTAGAACCAGAAGTAGGACCTCAGCCCCGACTCTAGCTCTGGTGCGCGTTCATAGTTGTTAATGTACATGTCTTCGTATTTCACGCTCCTCCACAGTCGCTCCACGAACACGTTGTCCAACGCACGCCCCCGACCGTCCTGGCTCACCGCGATCCCGGCCTCCTCCAAGCGGCCGGTGTAATCCCGCGCCGTGAACTGCGAACCCTGGTCGGTGTTGAAAATCTCCGGCCGGCCCATCGACAGCGCCTCGTCGAGGGCTTCCAGGCAGAACTGTCCCTCCAGCGTGTTCGACAGCCGCCACGAGAGCACGTACCGGCTGAACCAGTCGATCACCGCCGTCAGGTACATGAAGACAGGCATCATCGGAACATACGTGATGTCCGAACTCCAGACCTCAAGAACTGCTGGTCGATCAACCGCATCAAGCGCAGGTTCCTCCTCCGACTCGGTGGCCTGCGAGAGGTAGTAGCTCGATCGGTTCAGACCCATGAGCTCGCATTGGCTACGGATGCTCAGATGACTATTCGATGGTTCGATCAGGGGCCGCTTGAGGTCAACCGAAGCGGGCAGATTTTTTTTCGACCACTCGACCTCCATCTCGAGCTGGCCGATCTGCTCGTAAAGCTCGGCCTGGATTGCCTGGCTCTCGTCGTGGTCGTGGCGGCGGCCGTCGTGGAACAGCGATTGGATGCCGTCCAGGAGTTGCTTCTTCCATTTGCTGATCTGGACGGAGTGGAACTGGAACGTTCCTGACAGCTCGGCGAGGGTCCTGGTCTGCTTGACGGCCTCCAGAGCGACCCGAGCCTTGAAGGCT
>JBAUOX010000717.1:0-4763 GCA_049579985.1 Isosphaeraceae bacterium
GTATGCGCGAAGTGCAAGGCTGAGAGCAAGTCCTGGCCGATCCGCGCGGCGGTTGCGATCGGCATGGGCTGCTTGAGCGCCCGGACCCAATCGAGCGCGTTCTTGCCGTCCACGTACTCCATCACAAGCTGGAAGTGGCCCTCGATCTGGAACAGCTCGTAGAACTCGACGATGCTCGGGTGGCACTTGCCGCCGGGCATGAGCATGTCGCGCAGGGCGTGGATCTCACGGTGGAAGTAGTTCAGGGCTTTCTCGCCGGCCGTGCTGTTGGCGATAATCATCTTGATCGCGACCCGCCGGTTGCGGGAGATCTGCCGTGCCCGGTAGACGGTTCCCATACCCCCCTCGCCGATCACTTCCTCGATGAGGTAGTCGGGACTGGTCTCGGGGAACTGCTGCCGCCTGGCTTCGCAATCTGCGCAGAGCAGGGAGGAGATCAACGACCGCGGAGCCGTCAGCACCGATGTCACTTCCTCCGGTTTTGTCGAGGTGAAGGGCACTCCGTTCGCGAGCTGGACCCCACAGCCGGCGCAGGTGTCACGCAATCTGGCGTCGCCCCCGCCCCCGGTGTAGTAGACCGCAAAAGAGCTGTCGCCGGCGGCGACCAGGTCGCCCTCGCGGAGCAGCACCCGTTCGACCCTCAGTCCGTTGACCTTGGTGCCATTGGTGCTCCCAAGGTCGACCAAGTGGCACAGGGGTGGAAAGTTTTCGAGCTGGAAGTGCTCGCGGGACAGAGTAAGATCCGCGGTCATCGGGAACGCCGCTCGAGACGCTCGCCCCACGATGAAGCTGCCACTGCGATTGATCTGGTATTCCTGGCCCTCGTGCGGACCGGAGATGACACGAAGGACGATATTCATCCTCCCCTTCCCCCTGACGGATCTCGAAGACAACTCTATCTTAAGGAATCCTCTTCTGAAATAAACCCTGACATCACGGAAACGGACCTGCCTTCCCGTGGGGCCGAGACCCGAATAGCAAGGACAGTAGCGAGACAGACGGCGCGGCGGATGGTCTCGGCAGGAAGGTAGCGGCCTGAAAAGGGTGGGGTCAAGCAACGGGTTGCCTTTGGGCCAGCTCGCGCAGGCGGCGGAGGTCGACCTTTCCCGTGCCTGTGATGGGAATCTCGGGCACCTGGATAAAATCACGCACGGAAGGGATCCAGAGCCTGGGAATGCGGCTGGCGGTCAGCGCCTTGTGAATCTCATCGGCCGACATGCCCAGCTCTGTGTAGACCACGCAGAGTCGCTCGCCATGCTTGGGATCGGCGACGGCAGTAACGGCCAGATGGTGCTCGTCGACCTCGGTGATCCGCATGATCGCCGACTCGACGCCCACATGAGGAACCATCTCGCCGGCAATCTTGGAGAAGCGGCTGAGCCGATCGGTGATCTTGAGAAACCCGTCCGCGTCGACGTAACCCAGGTCGCCCGTCAAGTACCAGCCGTCCTTGATCACCCCGGCCGTCGCCTCCGGCTGGTTGAGGTAGCCGACCATCACCTGGGGTCCCCGCACCGCGACCAACCCTTCGGCTCCGAACGAAAGATCTTCGCCGGTGTCGGGATCGACGGTCTTGAGGATCGTTCCGGGAACGGGAAGCCCCACGGTGCCCGGCCGGTTGCCGTGCACCGTGCGTCCGTCCGCCAGATGCACCTCGCGCGGGACGTTGACCGCGACGACCGGGGAAAGCTCGGTCGTGCCGTAGCCCTCCATCGGCTCGATGCCCAGCCAGTTGTTGATGTCGCGGTACAGTTCCGGCTTGAGCTTTTCAGCCCCCAGAATCAGGTGAGTGAGTGTCTTGAACTGCTCTGCCGGACAGCTCTTGATGTAGAACCGTGTGAACGAGGGAGTGCCCGCAATCAGCGTCACCTTGTGCTGCTGGCATATCTTGCCAATCGTTCGCGCGTCCAGCGGGTTGTGGTAGTAGACCACTTTCTTGCCCAGCGCCAGAGCCGTCCAGATGGTGACGCAGTTGCCGAACGAATGGAAGAAGGGCAGGATTCCCAGCAGAACCTCATTGGGCTCCAGATGCACATGCGCTTCGATTTGCAGCACGTTGGAAAGGATGTTGCGGTGCGAAAGGACCACACCCTTGGGATCTCCCGTCGATCCCGAGGTGAAGATCACCGTGGCGATCGAGTCCAGGTCTGGCCCCGCCAACCCGGGGATCAGCCGCTCCAGCACGCCAAGCCGGAGCAGACGCGATCGGGTCAGTCCCGCCAGCTTGTCGCTCCATCGAACCTGACTGGCAACCTCTTCAAGCATCAGCAAGTTGGCATCGGGAGCGATCTGGAACCGCTCGAGCACTCGGGGCGAGGTGATGACGTGGCGGATGCCGCACTGCTTGATCGACGAATCGATGATGCCTGGACCGGCCGCGTAGTTCAGGTTGACCGGGATCTTTCCCTGAAGGACAAGCGCCAGGTTGGCCACGGCGGCGGGAACAGTGGGTGGAAGCAGCACGCCCACATAGGAATCGGCCGCGACCATTCGTGAAAGGCAACGTCCCAGCACGAGGGAGCGCAGCAGGGTGTCTCCGTAGGTCAGCTTGGCGCCGGTCCCATCGCACATCGCCTCGTCGGACCAGTGCCGTCGAACCTGGCTGACAAACGCGTGAGCTAGCGAACGCCACTCTGCGGGCAAGGGGGAAAGAGGCCGGAAACCAGGCTGATCGGGAAAGGACGATGATTGTTGTCCGGTGGCATCCTGCACGCTCGAGCTCATCGCGCCGCGACTCCGGTATCGATACTGTAACTCAACGATCTGGAATTACTTGGGTCAATGGCAGACAGCACGCTTACTGTACGCGAAGGAGTCTGCAAGAACAACCTCAGCACTCCTGCGACGGCGAGTTCTCGCCGGCCTGTGAACCGGCCGACTTCTTTGCCAGGCCCGGGCTGGGCCGGTGAGAAGTTGGTGTTGACCGTATCGGAGGGACGGTTTCGAGACGCGTGTTTTGTTGCTCGCGAACGAACGGCGGCGCGAGCGACCGATCCTTTTCCCACCCTTGCAAAGGGGGGGGCCAGGGGGGGTGGGTGCCGTAACTCATCGGGGTCCACCGTCGGTGCCACGCCCCGGGCTCGGTATCCATGGACTGAACAGATGGCCCGTAAAATGTTGAGAAATGTTGTGAAACGCGGAGTTCAGGCGGCCTTCAAGGTCGCGAAGCGTTGCGCCTTAGACGGTCGCTGCCACCCGACTTTCCGACACTTTCATGCCGCCATCCAAGGGGCTCTCGGTGCCATATCAACCAAGCATTTCCGGCAACCGGCCTCATTGACGACACCAATTCTCCAGCAGCTCGACGACGCTAACTCATTGCCGCGTAAGGGATAGAAACGTTTTCGGTCAGAAACTCAGGAGGTTTAGGCTTTCTGATCATTACTGACCATTCATGAACAACCGACATCCTTGGTGGAACCACACCCACGCAAGGAATGAGGCTACAAGGTTTCGTTTTGGGAACGAGCCACCCGAACATCTCGTATCCTAATAGTAGATGACAGTTCTTTTGTGGGGTTCACGATGTTCCAGACTGTTCGTCCGTGGATTCCGCAAGCCGGAGTCGCGCGGCGTCTGGGCGTCTCCCCTCGTCCGATGATCCGCCGACTGGTCGATTGCGGTTAGCTCACCGTGCGACGAATTCCTGGCTGTCAGGCCCGGGTTTTGGCGGAGGGCGATGACTGCCTGGTCGCCCAGCACACCCGCCCGGCCAGCGCAAGAGTCCAGGCCAACATCCCGCCCGTTTTCCACATCGAGGAATCCCAAAATGGGACCGCTAAACTACCGTCAGAGACTGTTCGTCGAGCACTACCTGGGTGAATCGTCGGGGTCCGCCATCGATGCCGCGCGCCGGGCTGGGTATCGATGCCCTCAAACGCACGGGCCGCGCCTGTTAACGACAAGGGGAGTTCGGGCAGCCATCGATGCCCACGTGGAAACGGCCGCCATCGCCGCCAACGAGGTTTTGGCCCGCATTGCCGATGTCGCGACCTCCGACCTGCTGAACTTCATCGAAGTCGACAACGACGGCGGTTGGAAGGTGGACCTGAAGCTCGTCAAACGACTGGGCCTGGGTCATCTCATCAAGCGACTGCGAAAAAACAAGGACGGAACCTCGGAAATCGAGCTGGAAGCCAGGGTGCCCGCCCTGCTCAAGCTTGGCGAACATTACAACCTCTGGAAAGGTGAAGCGCAGTCGCAACTCACCCTGGTCGAACTGGCCAAAGGTTTGAAGGAACAGTACGACCAACTGCAAAGTGAAGAACGAGATGACCAGCCTGCTGAAGCGCTGCCGGGACCGACCGGAGCTGTTCAATAAGCTGTTCTTGAGGCGCCCGGCCTACTGGTCCCGGCAGATGGATCTGTGCCGATCGGTCGTCGAGTACCGGACCACGGTCGCGTATTCCGGCAACCTGGTTGGCAAAGACTACTGGATCGCGGGAATCATCATCTGGTGGTTGCTCACGAGGCCAGACGCGCTCTGCATCATCACGGGGCCGTCGCAAATGGTGCTCGGGAGTGTGACCTTCAAAGAGATCAGACGGTGTCTCGAGGGGGCCGTTCTGCCGTTCGGGGGCAAGCTTTCCGCCGGCATCAAGGCCAGCCCGGCGGTGATCGAGGTCGCTCCCGGCTCGCAAGCCCTGGGGTTCAGTACAACGAGCGTGGAGCGATCCTCGGGGCAACATGCGAAGCATCTCCTGACCGTGGTCGAGGAAGCCTCGGGAGTCGAGGATTTCGTCTTCGATGCGATCGAATCGCTT
>JBAUOX010000718.1:0-3781 GCA_049579985.1 Isosphaeraceae bacterium
GCGTAGAGGACGATGCTGGCTTCGCCTGCCAACAGCATCCCCCCCGACGCCAACACAACTAGCAACAAAGACAGCGCGGCGGCTTTGCTGTGGCCGATTGCATCTGTGAGCCAACCGAACAGCGGCCTTCCTCCACCGTTGAACAGGGCGAAGAACGAAACCAATCCCGCCGCCGTCGCCGGCTGCAGTTTGATGATCTCCTGTCCGACATTGCTGGAAATGCCGATGGCCATCAATCCGCTCAACGAGCCGATGACGAAGCACAGCCACAGGCCGAGGCAGGACGATGTACCGAGCATCTCCGCTACGGTGTAATTCCTCGCGCTGGCCGCAGCCGCCGCGCCTAGCCAGCCCTCTGGCCGCCAGCCGGCCGGTGGGAATCGCAGAATGAGAGACATCAGCACCAGCGCGACCAAGAAAGCGATCCCCAGGATGAGGAATGTATTCAAAATGCCTTTGGTTTCGATCAGGGCTTGCGCTAGCGGTGCCATGACCAACGCCGACACGCCAAAACCGAGAACGGTAAGACCGACCGCGAGACCCTTGATATCAGGGAACCACCTCGTGACGACCGCGATCGGAATGCCGTAGACGATACCGACCCCCATGCCGGCGAGAACGCCGTAGGTGAGGTAGAGCCAAGGCATTCCCGTTGCGTAACCTGACAGGATCCAGCCAGCAGCAACGATCAGGCTGCCGACAAGACTGACCGTTCTGGGATGCACCTTCTGCACAATACGTCCAGAAATCGGCATCAGCACCGTGAAGAACGCCAGAAACAGCATGAACGGCCAGAGGGTTTGCTTCGCGGTGATTGGAACGTCCGCAGTCGAAAACAACTTCGCGACGGGCGCTCTAAACACGCTCCACGCATAAACAGTACCGAGGCAGACGTTCATGAGCATCCCGGCAAGCACGAACACCCATCTGCCCGTGCGAACTGGCATGCCGAACAAAGTCGCGTCGATCGAATCCGTTGTGGAATTCGTCATGATGGGCTCACTTCCGTAATGGTTACGCGTGAAATGGAGTCTCGAACAAGGGGAGTTGACGAGTTTGGGCTCAGAGCTGATGACCACGATTCTTCGCTTCGCACCGATTTCGGAGGGAAAGACATGGCGGCCTCGATCCGCCACCTCCGATCTTGGTTCCCGGGTCGGCCCTCAGGTCGCCTCGCTGCGTACCTCGGTGAAGCTCCGCTGCTGGCGTGAAATCATCGCATGCCGGGGAGCGAGAGAAAAGTCCACTCGCGCACTGGACCGCAGGGGAACAACGTTTTCATCGCCTCCCCGAGTTGGACCCACCATAAGTTTAACAGAGAGCCGTAGGTTTTACAGAGATTTGCCTGTGACTTCCGGATCAATTGATCGCCATTTCAACCAGGACCGGAATAATCAGTAAGATCCGACAATCCACCCCAGGTTCTCGGGGCCTCATGTCGTGGATGACCTTCCGAGAGCTATCGACGTCCTCGACCGCAGCCTGGCGACCTCGGAGAGCCTCAAGCCCCGGTCTTCCACTGATTCGTCCAGGTTTAGTTCAATCGATTCCACGATTCCTCCGATAATTCGATCAGGAGACAGGATGGGTATTGGCCGTTGTGGCTCGCCGTGATCAATCCATGGGCTGGTTGCTGATGGAAGATCAGGGTGTCCAGGCCGCCGTTGTGTTGCAGGAGTAACTCTAATGTCGATTGCCGGCATTCTCAGGCGATGGGTCTTGGTGAGTGCAGTCACCGGGGGTCTCGCCCTGATACAGGTACCAGGTGTAAGGGCGCAGGCCGTGTCGTCCAGCCCGGCCGTTTCTCCGGCCGATGTCGGCTTGAGTCAGCCCGTACAAATGCCCCCGAACCCGAACCCGAATCAGCCCGTACAAATGCCCCCGAGCCCAGGCCCCTTGAACTTCCCGGCTAATGGAGACGCAGGCGCGCCCGGGATGGCGCCGGGTATGGCGCCGGGGATGGCGCCGGGTATGGCGCCCGGGATGGCGCCGGGTATGGCGCCCGGGATGGCGCCGGGTATGGCGCCCGGGATGGCGCCGGGTATGGCGCCCGGGATCCCGCCGGCGGCCCCCGCAGGATACTCGTCGGGTCTCTCGACCCTTGATGTGATCTACGAATCGCTCTTCGGCAACATCTACACCAAGGAAGACATGGCTCGCTGGACGCCTATGACGCTCGGCGGGTTCTTCAGCGAGGGATGGGACACGCCCTACGTGTTTCCGAAGAATAGCGATAACGGCACGCCTCGTCACGCGTGGCTCGAGGCTCTTGGCGGCGTCTTCTATCGTGCCTGGTTTTTTGCTTTCGTCTACGCCAATGATATCGGCCCTAAAAACAACGCGTACGTCGGCCAGTACACGATCTTCATCCCGCTGAACCGGCGCTTCGAGTGGCAAATCGATGACCAGTTCATCGTCTCGGACAGGGGCGGGACGAGTAACAGGTACCACGGTAACCACGGCGACCTGTTCATCCGCAACCGGTTCATGCTTTCCGAATCCGACAAATTAGGCCAGTTGTTCGAATTTGCTGTCCGCGTGCCCACCGGCGCCACGGACAACGGTCAGGGTGTGGCCAGCATCGCTCCGAGTTACTCGTTCTGGTGGACCCCCTGCCCCAACTGGGCCGTGCGAGGCTTGACGGGCGTCACGGTGCCTACCAACCACGCCCCAACCTCGGGTTACTCGTCGTACAATAACAGCCTCGCCATCGGCCGCTACTTCAAAGGTTCCGACGACGGCTGGATCCAGCAATTGTGGTTTTACCTGGTCGCCAACGAGAACTCCACGATATCCGGCCCCCGTCCCCGTGAATCCTTTTTCTCGCTGCAACCCGGGTTGCGCTGCAGGATACCGTTCCTTAGCAAGGTTGGCACGGGTTACTGGTACGCCTTCGCTTCCGTCGAAGTGCCCATGTCCGGCCCCCGGTATTCTCATGAAGATTACCAGACGCTTTACGCCCTGTTGTATGACTACTGATCATCCTGGGCGACCGGAGTGCCGGCCAGAGCGTACCAACGACTGGCCGGCACTCGTTTCGAGGCATCGGGGAGCTTGGGTGGTGTGTTGAATCTCGCGTTGTGAGCGCGGAGGAATTCGCTTGGATTGTCGACCTTCGGAAGATTATAAGAGCTTACGAGGCTGCTCCAGGTACTCGTACAGTCCGTAGCGACCGCTGACAACTCCGTTCCCACCTCCCCGGCACGTTGGCTGCCTTACACATTCACGGGCAGATGAGCGGCGAGATCGAGGATCGGCATCAACACAACCCCAAGACACGCTTGGTCGTCCCGGCGTAGCCGAAACAGTGGGCGCAACCTTGAGAATAAACCATGAGCACACTGAAAGAGCATGAGGCGGTTGCCGGCGGGGACGAAGCCGCGGGCACCGCGATCGCAACGGGATCGCTGCCCAGACCGAGGGGGGTCGACCTTCTTCAGACTCCGCTCCTGAACAAGGGCACCGCGTTCACCGAGGCCGAGCGCAAGGCGTTCGGGCTGGACGGACTGCTGCCGCCGGTAATCGAGAGGCTCGACCAGCAGAGCCGCCGGGCGTATGAGGCGTTCCGGGCATACGAGACCGACCTGGGACGACACATCTACCTGCGGGCGCTCCAGGACACCAACGAGATCCTCTTCTACCGCCTCCTCCTCAACCACATCGAAGAGATGCTGCCGATCCTGTACACGCCGACCGTCGGGCAGGCGTGCCAGCAGTTCAGCCACATCTACCGGCGGAACCGCGGGCTGTTCGTCTCCTATCCACACCGGGACGACATCCG
>JBAUOX010000719.1:0-2446 GCA_049579985.1 Isosphaeraceae bacterium
AGCCTCGGCCTTGACTTCCTCCCAGGACACAACATCGTCTGGTGCCGCTTCATCAGCCGCAAGGCGACGGTCCAGCTCGTTCCTCAAATCCTCCCAGATTTCTGGCTCGTAACCTTGATCCACGAGACGGTCCCAGAGTTCCTGGACCAGCAACACGCGATCCTCGACCGGCCAGGCATCAACTTCACGTAGCACCGATGGCACGTCCATTTCTGATCGCTCCTCCGGACATTCTGTACGGGGCGAAAAGGTCCGCGTGCGTTGCACGACGTTCGCCAGCATCCGCTTATCCAGTATGTCGATTTCTGCAAGCGAAGGCTACCCGATGGGTAGACCCGAGCACGAGACCAGCCTACTTCCTCGCGTCGATGCTCTCCATGTCCCGGACGCTGATCAGACGGGTGCCGAGGTCTTCGCTGAAGTGGGTTTGGCCGCGGACGCCGATACGGCGGGCGAGGAACGGCTCGGGGTCGAGGCCGGGAGGGATGTCGAGATAGGCGATCGTCGAGCCCTGGCCGCCAATCAGGGCGAAGACCCTGTGGCCGTCGACCTTGCGGGCTGAAGGCTGAATGAAACCGACGGCGTCGTAGCTGCGGGCGCGGGTCCGCTCCAGCCGCGCGAGGTTTTTGCGCACCGCGGCCACCTCGCTGTCCCTGCGATGGCTCTTCGCCAGGATGGATTCGATCGTCCGCGCGGCCCTTGCCGCCTGCTCGTGCTGCGTGAGCCGGTTCAGACGCGTCCGCAAGGCTTCTTCCAGGTCAAGTTGATCTCCGGCCCGTTTGAGCAAGTCTTGATAACCGGCGCGGACCGTTTCGAACCGCCACTTTTCGATCGGCTGGCTGGCGATGATCACCTGGTAGATCCCGTCGATCCGCTGCAGCTCAGCGGAGACCCCCGGGGGCCAGGATGAGGGCGCTCTTGGTACGCTGGATCGCTGTTTGGCCGCCTGATTGGGCGGCATCGGCTCCTCGTACGATGCGCGGAGCTCGGCGGCTGGCGGAACCGGGGGGGGCGGCGTCAACCAGCGGACCCCCTCAACGCGAACGTAAGAAACCTGGTCCGCCGGAGGCACGATCGCCAGCCAGCGCGACTTTTCCGGTCCCTGGCCCAAGCTCAGGGGAGGGCGGTCAACGAGCTGCACCATCGTTCCCTTTGGCAAGGTTCCCCGCGGTGAACCGGGGAGTTTGGCCTGTGGATGCCCCGACCGGATTAACGCCTGCGGGCGGTTGACCCAGGCCAGCGACCTGCGGTCGTGTTCGGCCTCCTCCTCGTCAATCTCCAGGCCGGATTGCTCGATCCAGAAGATCGCGGTGGGCAGAGGCTCGATGGCCAGCCAGCCGGTGCCGGCAGAGCGATCGGCGCGAATGCGGAGTCGATCGCCCCGGTGCACACGACCTGTGACGAAGCCTGAATCATCGGCCCGGTCGAAAACCTCGAGGCGCTCGGTCTGGACTTCCGCCTCGATCGAGCGGGCAGTCTCAACAGCAGAATGCCCGAGCGCGGGAATTTGCGCCGGGCTGGCACCGCGAATGTCCGGGCGAGCCCTTGCCGGTGGATCGCCCTGTTCCCCGCCCGGGGAGAGGATCGTCAGCCCGGCGATCTGGATCACCGCAAGAAATATCGCCAACGGCATTTCCTCGTCATTGACATGAGTCCAGAGGAACAAGGGTGTTGATACTCCAGGTCAAGAACCACGTCAAGGTCAATGGAAGCTCTCGAATTGTGGTAACAAACCTTTGTTGCATAGACACTTCCGCCAAGAAGGTCAGCACAGCCTGATCCCCGGCGGACCAGCATGGTTTGCTGGCAAAACTCTTTTTTTTTTCGGCGCGGGCCAGTACAATCGTTGCTCTGCCCACCAGGCCAGAAAGCGAATCAGACCCACCGGGTGAATTCATGCGGGTTGCGAGGCCTTTTTGGACTCGGGTCGATGAGGTTGTCCTGATCGGAAGAGGTCTAGTCCTCGCGAGGAGCGTTGGCGGATGTATGCAATTATTGAAGACGGCAGCCACCAGTTCAGAGTCAGCGAGGGGGACCATGTTCGGGTCGACCGGCGGGACGGGAAAGCCGGTGATGAGGTTGTCTTTCCCAAGGTCTTGTTAATCGCCGGTACTCCTGCCGGTTCGACCATCGGGACCCCACAAATCGACGGCGCCCAAGTGGTTGCGATCGTTGTCGACCAGTTCCGCACCAAGAAGATTATCATTCAGAAGTTTCGTCGGCGCAAGAACGTACGGCGACGGCGGGGCCACCGTCAGCCCTACACCACGGTCCGGATCACCAGCTTGGTCCAGGCTCACTGACCCTCCCTTTAAAGTTAAGGCTCATCCTGCGTTTCGGGGGGTTGGCATGACTAGCAGTTCAATCAGCGCGCCCAGCAACGCTTTGCCCCGTTTTCGAACATTATGAACGAACTCAAAGAGCCCCAGGTAAAGAGGCAATTTCT
>JBAUOX010000720.1:0-10722 GCA_049579985.1 Isosphaeraceae bacterium
GACGGTGCTCGCCGGCTGGGGCGATCAGGCGCTCGAGACCATGGTCCGGGCTGCCGAGCATCCGGAGCGATCGGTCATGCCCTTGATCGGGGCGGCCGGCGCGGGGCCTGCTCGGGAACCGCCGGCACGCGTCGGGGCGTTCTGGCCGGGACGGATGCGGCTTCCGGTCAAGGGGCTCGACGGCCCGACACCGCTCGTTCGATGCCTCGCCGAGGGCCCTCCGATCGTCTGGACGGGCTGGAATCTTGATGGCAGAGCACGCGACCGCGTCCGCTGGCACGACCTCCACGGTCTGGTCCGGCACTTCCTCGCGGCGATTCCACTCGATTCGGCGACCGCTCACTGAGCCGGGCGGCTCCGGCAAGAAAGACGCCGATGCGACTCATCGATCTGCATTGCAACTGGGCGCTGCAATACGCAGGCGAGACATGCCAGTACGACGCCGCGGCCTACGCGGACGTACTCACGCGGCTGGACCAGGTGGACGGTTACTTGACAGGGACGGGCATCGCGGTGCTCACCTGCGGCCGCCGCGCAGGAGACTGGACGCAGCAGCCCGATGCATGGAAGACCTTGAGTGAGATGATTGCCCGTTACGAAGCCGAGTTTTCCGGCCGCCTGCTGATCGGTCCGGACGACGTCACGCGATGGAGTGCCGAGCCGCCGGACGGTATCGGCTGGGGAATCCTGGGGATCGAGGGTTTTGACGCATTGGTGCGCGCGCCCGATGATCTGGACCGGCTGCTTGGCCTCTTCAGGCGGGGCGTTCGGGCCTTCCAGCTTGTCGAGACCGATGCCAGTGCCCTCGGCGGCGCCGCGGTACGCGGCGATGATCGGGGCCTGACCGAGCTGGGGCGGGCGTTCCTCGATCGGCTGGACGGACTCTCTCGAGCGTGCGGCCCATCGGGACCATGTCCCGTGGTCGACCTGTCCGATCTCAACTCCCGGGCCACCGCCGAGATCCTTGCCTGGTTCGAGAGCGACCGGACGCGGCTCCATCGCCTGCTCTTGGTACGCTCGCACGGCACGATCGAGACCCCGCACCGCGCGGTCGTGACTGGCCTTTCGGCGGAGAACCTGCAGCGCTTTCGCACCCTGGGCGGCGTCGTCGGTTTGAGTCCCGGCCTCCCTTTCTTCGATTCTCCCGAAGAGTTTCGCGACGGCATCGAGGCGATTGCCGCAGTCCCCTTCCGGGGCCTCGCCGGCTACATGGGAATCGGCATCGGAACCGACTTCCTCAACCTGGAACAGTCTCTTCCCCACCTCGGGAACGTGTCGCGGCTGACGGAGTGGCTGGCCGCAAACTTCCCACCGGACGTTGCCGCAAGCCTCATCCGCGGCAACTCCTGCACACTCCTGGTTCACGCGGCAGGGGATGTTCCATCCTACCTTCGTCGAGGACATCCATGATTTCTCAAACGGCCGAGTATGCTCTTCGCGCTGTGGTGGTGCTGGGAAGCCAGTCCGGCCGGCCAATGACCACCCAGGACGTGGCCCGCATGTCACGGGTTCCGGGGGGTTATCTTTCCAAGGTGCTCCAGGCGCTCGGGCGAGCCGGCCTGGTTGAGGCACGCCGCGGCCTGCGCGGCGGCTATGTGCTCAGCCGTACACTCGATGAGCTCACCGTCTACGATGTTGTCCAAGCCGTCGACCCGCTGAAGCGAATCAACGGCTGCCCGCTTCAATTGAGCGCGCACACCGAACGCCTATGCTCGCTTCATCAACGGCTCGATGATGCCATCGCGATGGTGGAGAGTTACTTCAAGCAGACGACTATCGCGTCGCTATTGAATGACCAGACCGCACCTCGCACTGGACCGCTTTGCGAACTGCCTGAATCTCTTGACCGAGTCGCTCGCCCGTAAGCGAAGCACATCGCTTGACTGCCGAAATGGCAGCGGTGGCCGGTTGTCTGCCTCGATCGGCAGGAGCAGGACTCGCGAGAATTGGAAGCCGGGGACATAACAGGTTGAGGCTATGTGGTTTGGGGATGAGCACTTGGTAGGCACAGCGGTTGCATACTTAGGGGGGCGTGATTGGGCGCCCGCGTGTTTCGGCATGGCGTTCTGGACTTCGAGCCATTTGGAAAAGTGATTGCGGGCATGGAAGTTAAGTCAGGACGGACATCATCAGGGAGACAGGGTCGATGAAACTCAAGCCACTGGGCGATCGCGTCGTCGTTGAACGGGAAGAGGCCAAGGGAACGACGGCCGGTGGGATCGTTCTGCCCGACACCGCCAAGGACAAGCCGCAGAAGGGCAAGGTGGTCGCGGTCGGTGAGGGCCGGGTCACGAAGGATGGCAAGCGTCGCGAGCTCCAGGTCAAGGTCGGCGACGTTGTCCTCTTCACCTCCTACGCCGGTGAGGAGTTCAAGCTGGGCGGCGAAGGGAAAGTGCTCTTGATGCGCGAGGACGACATCCTTGCGGTCCTGGGATGAGCCAACGTTTGCATCGGATAATCTGACGACGATATTGATTGACATTCACTCACTGGGATGGGGAGTTCACAGCCAATGGCAGCCAAGATGATCGCGTTCGATCAGGACGCCCGCCAGGCCATGCAGCGCGGCATTGCGAAGCTGGCCCGGGCCGTCAGGGTGACGCTCGGCCCGCGCGGCCGCAACGTCATCATTCAGAAGTCGTTCGGCTCACCGACGGTGACCAAGGACGGTGTGACCGTCGCCAAGGAGATCGAGCTTGACGACAAGTACGAAGACATGGGCGCCAAGATGGTCAAGGAGGTGGCCAGCAAGACCTCCGATGTGGCGGGTGACGGCACGACCACGGCAACCGTGCTGGCCGAGTCGATTTACAACGAAGGCCTGAAGGCCGTGGTTGCGGGCGTCAACCCGATGCTCATGAAGCGAGGCCTGGACAGGGCGGTTGCCGACATCGTCGAAGAGCTCCACAAGCTCAGCATCAAGGTCACGACCAAGACCGAGACCGAGCAGGTTGCGACCGTGGCGTCCAACTTCGACTCCGAGATCGGCAAGATGATCGCCGAGGCCACCGAAAAGGTCGGCAAGGACGGCGTGATCACGGTCGAGGAGGGCAAGACCCTGAAGACCGAGGTCGAGTGGGTCGAGGGCATGCAATTCGACCGCGGCTACCTGAGCCCCTACTTCGTCACCAACCCGACGACCATGGAGGCGATTCTCGAAGACGCCTACATCCTGATTCACGAGAAGAAGATCTCGGTGGTCAAGGAGCTGGTTCCGGTCCTCGAGAAGGTGGCCCAGACGGGCAAGCCTCTGTTGATCGTCTCTGAAGACATCGAGGGCGAGGCGCTGGCCACCCTGGTGATCAACAAGCTGCGCGGCACGTTCCGCTGTGCGGCGGTCAAGGCTCCCGGCTATGGCGATCGCCGCAAGGCCATGCTCGAGGACATCGCCGTTCTGACCGGCGGCAAGCCGATCTTCGAGGCGCTGGGCATCGAGCTGGAGAATGTCGGCCTGCGTGACCTGTGCCAGGCCAAGAAGGTGCTCATCGACAAGGATAACACCACCATTATCGAGGGCAGCGGCAGCCACGATGCGATCAAGGGCCGGATCGAGGCGATCCGCCGCGAGATCAAGGACACCAAGAGCGACTACGACCGCGAGAAGCTCGAAGAGCGGCTCGCCAAGCTCGCTGGCGGCGTGGCCAAGATCAACGTCGGCGCCGCGACCGAGAGCGAGATGAAGGAGAAGAAGGCCCGCGTCGAGGACGCCCTGCACGCCACCCGCGCGGCACTCGAGGAGGGCATCCTTCCCGGCGGCGGCGTGGCACTCTTGCGGTCGGCCGCGACCGTGAAGCCCAAGGGCCTGACTCACGACGAGGAGATCGGCTACCAGATCGTCCTCCGCGCCTGTACGGCCCCGCTCGATCAGATCGCCGAGAACGCCGGACAGGACGGCGGCGTGGTCGTTTCCAAGGTCGCCGAGGGCAAGGGCAACTTCGGCTACGACGCCCTGAAGGATGAATACACCGACCTGGTGAAGGCCGGTATCATCGATCCGACCAAGGTCACCCGCTCGGCCCTTCAGAACGCCGCCAGCGTCAGCATCCTGCTGTTGACCTCCGACGCTCTGATCGCCGACATGCCGAAGGACGAAGAAAAGAAGGGCGCCGCCGGTCATGGCGGATATGAGGATATGTATTGAGAGCCCATCGCGCACAATCGCTGTGCGCGACCTGGACTCGAGGTGTATTCTCCAGAGAGCCGAGTTCTTCGGCTCTCTCTTCTTGCGCCGGGGTTCACTTCGGCTTTGTCCCGGTATCGAAAAGATCAGTCAAAGGGATCTCCAGACCCGGCAAGACGGCTTCCGCTTGCATCGAGTCCCTGGGTGCGAGGATTCGAACCGAACTCGGCGACTCATAATCGTAGACTTTTGCCACCAAAGGGTAGATGACCCAGACCCGCTCCACGCCCGACACGAAGTAATCCTCGATTTTTTGAACCACGTCGTTGGCGAAGTTCTTGGGGCTGATGACTTCGATCGCAAGGTTGGGAACGACCTCCCACGCCGGTTCGGCGGGAATTGCACGGTCGTGAGCCCAGCGCTCATAGGAAACAAACGCCAGGTCTGGACGCCGCTGGAGATTCTTGGCGCGATCCAGCAAGAAGAGCATTTCGGATTCGACGTGCCCCAATGTGTTGCTCCAGGCAAAACTGCTGAGAATCCGGGATAAGGTGGATGCGAGGTGGACCTCTCGGGCACCCATTCGAGGCAGCTCCCTGATCTGCTGATCGACGATCTCGTAGAGGATGTCGTCGGCTGGTTCCAGCCATGAGGTGGTAGGTTGAGTCACCGACGCTTGGGGTGGCATCGCGGTCGAGACAGTTGCCATGGCGGAATCTCCAGCTCCGATCGCTTGTTCCAGACGCGCTTTGATCAGTATACCATCCCGCCGACGTACGGCCACGCTGGCCACGGCGTGTAGGAGGATAGCTACTGATCGGTCCCATTCGCGCGAACACGATCGACGGGGCGCCGGAGGGTTCTCTGGCGTGACCTTTTGGATACGGGCCGGCCTTGAGAATAGGAGATCTTTGTGCACAATCAGCCCGATGTGTTTCGCACGCTCGCGATTACGGCTACACTGGTGAACTAGGCATCAGGAACCGAACGGTGGCTGGCCTTGGGAACGCGACTCTCGAGGACGGACCGGCCGTGGCCAGTTGACGGAAGCGATCGACCATGGAATTCGTCAAGAAGCAAGTCGAGATCGGTGGTGTCACGCTGCACCTGAGCGACCCCGACGCGACCGAACAAAGCTGGGTCGGTCAAGACGAAATCTTGCGGCAAGTGCTCGCGTGTTGGCTGGTCGTCGATCCCCGGGACCGCGCGCTCTCGCCGCGGCTGACCGGCCTGCCGGGCATCGGCAAGACGACGCTGGCCACGGCCGCGGCCCGGCTTCGCAAGCAACCGCTTTTTATCACCCAGTGCACGGCGGACACACGTCCCGAGGATCTGATCGTCACCCCTGTGCTGGCCGAGAACGGAAAGATCGCCTATCATGCCTCGCCCCTGGTCACGGCGATGATCATCGGCGGAGTCTGCGTGCTCGACGAGGGGAACCGGATGAACGAGAAATCGTGGGCCAGCCTGGCACCCTTGCTTGACCACCGCCGCTACGTGGAGAGCGTGGTGGCCGGGATCACGATTCCCGCGCATGCCGATTTTCGCGTCTGCGTGACGATGAACGAGGACGAATCGGCCTACGAGGTGCCCGACTACATCCTCTCTCGCCTGCAACCCACTCTGTCGCTGGGTTTTCCGGGTCGGGACGACGAGATGGCCATTCTCAAATACCATCTGCCGTTCGCCGAGACCGAATTGCTGGCGCTGACGGTCGAGTTCTTGCAAGAGGCCCACAAGCTCAAGCTCGATTTCTCGCCTCGGGACGGCATCAACATCTTGCGGTTCGCGATCAAGCGTATGGCTCAGGACTCCGCACATCCGATGGGCCGCGACGCCGCATGGCGCGAGGCCCTCTACTGTGTCCTGGGCGAGGAGGCCGGCGACCTGGAGAATCTCGCCCGCCGTCGTCGCAGGGCCCTCGGCGGGCAGCATGCTCCGCTCGGACTGGGTGATCTTTTTTTCGATCCTGATGATCCGTTGCACCCTGACGCCCAGGACGAGAAAGACGACGAAGACAACGAGTACTAAATCACAGACACTTTGAATGGAGGGCGGGCACTGATCGTGGTGTTGGCGTAGGCTGACCGTCGCGCACGGTGCCTGTCCGCCGCATCTGAGAAAGTCCCGGGCTCGATCTCACGGACACAACGTCAAAGGAACCGCATCGTTGGCGTCCGGAAATGTCGCCCTGGTATCGCCAAGAAGTTACACTGCACGATGCAGTCGATCTGGGCTCGAGGCTGGGGGTGTTCAATGAGGAAACCGCGGGGAACGGCCGACGATTTTCTGACGATCAGTCCGCGGGTCCGGGTGTTGCCGATCATTCATGGCTCGGGCGATTTCGCGATCCGGGTGCGCGAGGAGCTGCTCAGCCGCCCTTATGACTGTGTGGCCGTGCCTTTGCCGCCCTCGTTTCAGGACGACGTCGAGGAGTGCATCGAGCGGCTGCCAACCGTCTCGGCCGTCGCCCAGCTCGACGTTGACCGTGACGACGCCGAGCTTGGCTTCAGCTACGTGCCCATCGATCCCTGCCAGGGTGTGATCGCGGCCCTGCGTACGGCCATCGGCGAACGAATCGTCCGCGAATTCATCGACATGGAGACTCCTCGTTTCGAGGCGATCACCGGTATCTTTCCCGACCCTTATGCCCTCAAGCGAGTGACCCCCGAGCTGTTCTCGGCCGCGCTCTTGCCGGCGATTCCGCCTCCTCAGCCTGGCCAGCACCGCGCGCGAATCGCCTGGATGGCCAGACGCCTGCACGACCTGGAAGCCCATCACCGCCTGATATTGCTGGTCTGCTCG
Source organism: Isosphaeraceae bacterium (assembly GCA_049579985.1). Taxonomy (GTDB): domain Bacteria; phylum Planctomycetota; class Planctomycetia; order Isosphaerales; family Isosphaeraceae; genus Aquisphaera. The sequence goes on from JBAUOX010000720.1 coordinate 6,926, forward strand.
CTGCTGGACTGGCCCTGGATTCGCGACGCCTACTGGCGACGTGTGGAAACGCCCGAGCCCGAGCCCTTCGACGCGCCACTGGCGGCCTTCACCGTCGATCCCAGAACCTTGCTCTTTGCGCTGGGTGAACTCCCATTTATCACCGGTCTCTACGAGCGGGGCCGGCGCGAGCTGACCGCCGACGACAACCTGTCGGTCGATGGGGTCAAGGAGATGGTGCTGGAGGCGAGGGAGACCCTGAGAAGACAGCATCCCAGGAACGCGCAGCGGATTACTCCCCAATTGCTCTCGATCTATTTCCGATACGTCCGCAATCTCTCATTGATCGATCGCCGTCTGACCCCGGACCTGTACTCATTGATCGTGGCGGCAAAGCAAACCGCCGGCGACGATTTTGCCCTGGCCGTCGCCGAGACGGCCGGCACCTATCCCTACGCCGAACTTGACGAGAGCCACGAGCCCGGTGAAGATCGCGAGAGCGGCTGCTTGCGAATGGGGCTCGGCCAGGCCGAAGTGCCCGGCTGGGGAACGGCCTTCATGGTCAGCCGCCTGCCGGGGCAGGCGGTCGTGTGGCGGACTTGCGAGCTGCGGCCCCGCCCCGTGCAGCGGCAGCAGAAGCGTTGGCGGCAGCGCTGGGACCCCTTTGGCATGTGTTCCTGGCCCAACGAGGACGATCGGATCGAGAGTTTTCACCGCCATGTTCGCGACCAGGCCAGAGCCATTCTCGGGTCGGACCTCGCCCGGGTCGAGAAGTTCACGACCAGCATCCGCGACGGCATCGACATCCGGGAAACCTTGCGCAACTGGTACACGGGCGATCTTTACGTCAAGGTGCTGCCGCCCGGCCGCGGTTCCATCGAGGCCGTCGTCTTCCTGTTCGAGGTCCCGGCCGATCCCCAGGTTTACACGCATCGGGCCACCTGGTTCGCGGAGCACTCCGAGGAATCGACGCTGGCTTTTTATGCTACAGATCCGATGCGGAACCTGGTGGGGCCGGGAATTGCCCAGGCGGTCTACGGCGGGGCGCTCTTCCTGTTCCCGCCCCGGCCGATCCCCGAGATCTGGACCGATCCCCGGCTGCAGTTCGCCACGACCCTCGAGGAACGGCTGCTGGCCGCGGGATTCCTGCATAGCAAGGACCGTCACGTCGCGGTCGCCAGCCCCGGGCTGCCCCGGGCCTCGTGGCGGCTGCTGGCCCGGAAGTTCGGCCGCAAGATCGTTCACCTGCCGCTCAAACGATTCAGCAGCCAGTTGCTGGAGCGGCTGCGTACGTTCCACGTGCTCAATGGCAAGCACGTGCGGTCCTACGCCGCCGATTATATTCGGGATCTGTAGAGTGGGAACGCTCTGCCACGACGCTTGGCTCCAACAGGAAGGCCAGCCCCATGAAGAAAGTACCCCTGAGCGAGATCAAGGATGACCTTTCGAAATACATTCGACAGGCCCAGACCGAAGAGATCGTAATCACCCGACATGGCAAGCCGGCCGGGGTATTAATCGGTTTCGAGAGTGAAGAGGACTGGTTCGACTACCGGCTGGAGAAGGATCACGCGTTTCTGAAGCGAATCGAAGTTGCAAGGCGTCAGATCCGCGGCGGCGAGGGTGTTCGCATCGAGGATGTCGAAGACTGAGGTCGCCCTTCGCTCTGTAGTTTCAAAGCCTGCCTTGCCCCGTGGCCGGGGCACCGGAAAGACGGTGTGAGCGATCTCGCGTGAGTCTCGACGGCCCGAGACAATCCAAAATCCCCAATCCAAAATCCAAAATCAGTTGTCCTTGCGGATTCCGATCCGAAGCACCTGAAAGACCACGAACAGCACGAGCACCGGGGGAATCAGGTAGGCGAGGTAGATGGTCCAGTTGATGCCCAGGGCCGGGCCCGCGAGAGCCAGGGGCAGGATCAGCAGCGCGGCCATGAGAATCATGCATCCGGTCGATGTCATGATCGACTTGAAGCTGGCATCTTCGCCGATCGCCTCGTAGTGCAGGTCGATGGTCCGGCCGCGGCGAAGGCTGCGAACGACCGCTTCGGAGAGCTCCATGGCTCGAGTGCCGTCGTTGAGGTTGGGGCTCGGTTCCGTGACCAATTGCCGCCCGCGGCTCGCGAGGCAACCAAGCAGGGTCTCCACGATCGCCGCGTGCGAGTCCCAGGGCCCTAGATCTTCGATCTGTTCGCCGCCAGGAGGCCCGGCGCGGTGGATCAAGCGGGCCGGCTCACGAAAACTCGGGTCGTATTCCAGCGTCAATAAGCCGTTTGAGCCGTTCACACTCAGGCGAGCCGGTTCCGCATGCCCGGTCCAGGTACGGACCTCGGCCCGGCGCCCCTGGCCACCGCGAATCTGAACGACCAGCTCGATGTCGGGGTGTTCTCCGGGCGGATCGCCGCTGGCGGTCAGGGCCTCGATCTCTCCGAGCAGCGCGCGGACGACGTCCACCATCCGCGGAAAGCTGGTTCGGGCAAGCTCTCCGTCCGCCGGGTTGGCCGGGCACTCGTGGCGGATGCCTCGAACTGCACCGAGCTCTCCGGTCGTAATGGCCTCTTGCAGGCGTGCGACTCCGGGATGGAGTCGCAGCGGGAGGTCGGGAACCACCACCGCGCCGGTCTCCGCCCGGCTCAGAGCGACCTGGTAATACGCTTCGGAATCGGCTCCCGGAGGATGGATACAGAGGATCGCAAGTCCCTCCGCCGCCGCCCGCCGCAGGGCCTCGCCGCGGAACGCGAGCGGGCCGCCCACGACGGCCAGATCGATCCCCGCCGTCGCCAGGGCCTCATCCAGATCGCCGGCGACGTGAGTGTCGGCGAAGTCGTCTCCGGCGAACCCGGGATACACAGCCTCCAGATGATGCTGCGGATGGGCCGAGAACCAGGAGGCCCAGGCCCGTTCCTCGGTTCCATCACCCAGGATCAAGACGTTCATCGTTGCGCGGTTCTCCACTGTGCCCGATTCGATGCCACGATCCGGTCGCTCATGCAGGCCTTGTCCCGAAGCTCCGGCAGGATTGACCGATCTGTCGCAGGGTAGCGATAATACTTTAGACCCTCAAGGGATCGATCAAGGGGAGACCTGCGGTTTCCGAAGATGGGCCTTCCGGGCAGGATGGGTGTCGGTGATCACGATCGAGAATGTCGAGGACTTCCCCGCGAGGGCCCGTGGGGCCTATGTGACGGTCGGCAACTTCGACGGAGTGCATCGCGGCCATCAGCGCCTGATCGGCTGGTTGCGCGCCCGGGCCGACGCGGCGGGCGTCCCGGCGCTGGCCGTCACGTTCGACCCGCACCCGGTGGCACTGCTGCGTCCCGACAAGGCTCCCGTCCCCCTGGTATGGCCCGAACGAGAAATCGCCCTGCTCGAGGAAGCCGGGGCCTCCGAAGTCGCCGCCTTCCGGACGGGACGCTGGCTGCTCGACCTGACCGCCCGCGAGTTCTTCGACCGCGTGATCCGGCGCCAGTTCGCCGCGCGGGGCATGGTTGAGGGACCGAACTTCGCATTCGGCCACGATCGGCAGGGCAATGTGGAAATCCTCGGCGGCTGGTGTGCCGCGGCCGGCATCGAATTCGAGGTCGTCGAGCCGATTAGCGACCAGGGCCAGCTCATCTCGTCATCGCGAATCCGCCAATCTCTGCACGAAGGCAAGGTCGAGGAGGCCTCGAGATTTCTCGGCCGCCCGCACCGCATCCGGGGCGTTGTGACCCACGGCGCAGGTCGGGGCGCGGGGCTGGGCATTCCGACGATCAACGTCGACGGCATCGATACCCTGATCCCGCTCGACGGCGTCTATGCCGCCAGAGTCTTCGTTCC
>JBAUOX010000721.1:0-2180 GCA_049579985.1 Isosphaeraceae bacterium
CGGCGATGGCGGCTTCCAGGTCCCGTCCCCTGGGTACGAAGGGCCGATCACACTTTGCAATGTAGTCGAACGTCGTGTCGTCGGGTGCGATCAACCCGGCGCGGGCGCCTGCCTCGATCGACATGTTGCAGATGGTCATTCGCCCTTCCATGGACAGTGCCGAGATCGCCGGGCCGTGGTACTCGATGACGTGCCCGGTGCCCCCGCCTGTTCCAATGGCCCGGATCACAGCGAGGATGATATCCTTCGGTTCGAGCCCGGCAGGAAGCCGGCCGGTAACCTCGATTCCCAGCGACGGAGGGCGCGCCCCCTGCCAAAGGGTCTGGGTCGCGAGCACGTGCTCGACCTCGCTCGTGCCGATCCCGAACGCCAGCGCGCCGAATGCCCCGTGGGTGCTTGTGTGGCTGTCGCCGCAGACGATGGTCATACCGGGAAGTGTCAGCCCCAGCTCGGGACCGATCACATGGACGATGCCCTGGCGGCCGCTCTTGATGTCATAGAGCGTGATTCCGAACTCGCGGCAGCTCGCCCGCAGACTTTCGATCTGGCGGCGCGAAAGCGGATCGCGGATCTCGAGCTGGTTTTCGGTGGGAACATTGTGGTCCAGCGTGGCGAACGTCAGGTCGGGCCGACGTACTCGCCGGCCGGCCAGGCGGAGACCATCAAACGCCTGCGGGCTGGTCACCTCATGAATGAGGTGGCGATCGATGTAAAGCAGCGTCGCCTCGGCGGTCGAGGACACCACATGGCGATTCCAAACCTTCTGAAACAACGTCTCTGGCATGCCCGATCAACCTTTGCCTGATTGGCCCCGGCCCGGGGCACCGGCCTCTGATGCCGGCCTGGTTTCGATCCGCGCCACCCAGGGTCTCACCGCTGCATGATCGTTTGTCTTGCACCGTCCTGCACCCTGACTCCTGGACTCATGACGCCTCGCGGAGGTTCATGGAAAACCCGATTGGATTGTCGCAACCGCGACCTTGACGAGCAAGGGCCAGCAGCCGCAGCCAGACATGGCACAGCTCGCCTCCCGCTCATGCGATTGCGGATGGATCCACCAATTCCGGCTGGCTGCCCGGCGGCAAAACGTCTTGGCTGCGAACCATCTCATCGGCATGGTAGCTGGAGCGGACGAAGGGCCCGCTGGCAACCTCCGCGAATCCGAGCGAGCGGGCGGTTCTTCCCAGCTCATCGAATTCGTGGGGAGGAAGATACCGCGCGACCGGAAGGTGGCGGGTCGAAGGTTGGAGGTACTGCCCCAGCGTCAGGAAGTCGCAGCCGATCGACCGGAGGTCGGCCAGGGTTTCCACGAGCTCCTCCGTGGTCTCGCCCAGGCCGAGCATCAGTCCGCTCTTGGTTCGAGTCGTCGGGCTCGTGGTCTTCACGTGGTGGAGCACCTTGAGGCTGACGTCATACTGGCTCTTGCGGCGGACGTGCTGCTGGAGCCGGGCGACGGTTTCGAGGTTGTGATTGAAGACCTCGGGGCGGGCCGAGAGGATCCGATCGACGCAGTCGGTCCGGCCGTTGAAATCAGGCGTGAGGACCTCGATGGTCGCGCCGGTACGATGCCGCACCGTGAGGACGCAGCGCCGGAAATGCTCGGCGCCTCCATCATCGAGATCGTCGCGCGTGACCGAGGTGATCACGACGTGCCGGAGCCCGAGTCGGCGACATGCCTCGGCCAGTCGATCTGGCTCGTCGGCCGACACGGCGTCGGGCTTTCCCCGCTTGACCGCACAGAAGCCGCAGGGACGAGTACAAGTCTCCCCGAGGATCATGAACGTGGCCGTCCGCCGCGTCCAGCACTCGGAGCGATTCGGGCAACGTGCACTCTCGCAGATGGTCTCGAGACCCAGCTCGCCGACCAGACTCTTGGTGAAATAGTTGCCGGCAGAGCTCGGAATGGGCCGCTTCAGCCATGCTGGCAAGCGCCTCGGCCGGTTCTCAGCCTCGCGAACGTCATGGCTTTCGACGTCGCCGGCCAACACGGGCAGGCCGTGGGGGTCATCCAGGACTGGGAGCGTAGACATGCGATAAGACCTTGCGGCGAATCAAAGGGTGGCCGGTATAGACGTGGTGCCTTTCGAACCCGAGAACTCGTTCCAGGTGACGGATCAACGACTCGCGGACCTTGGGCATGGGAGTGCAGCGCTGGCGTCGAGATTCCATCGAGGTTTGTC
>JBAUOX010000722.1:0-26149 GCA_049579985.1 Isosphaeraceae bacterium
GAGCCGGCCCAACTCGTCGGCCGAGGTTACGGAGACGCGGCGATCGAAGTCGCCGCGGCTCAGCGCCTCCACGCTACGGGTCAAGTCAAGCACCGGCGGCACGACGGCGCGGGCCAGGCGCGACGCGACCAGGATGGATGTCACCACGGCGGCCGCGAGAATTCCCCCGACCACGGCCGCGGCCCGTCGCGCGCGGTCGCGGGCCTGGATCCCGGTCTGCCTCATGCCGCGAAAATGGAGCTCGCGAACTCGCTCGCAGTCGGCGACCACACCGCGGAGGGCCGGGTTGACATCGACATGATAGACTTCCCAGGCATCCTCTCGGACGGGCGTGGTCAGCATCCGATCGCCGGCTGCCCGATAGATCTCGACGTTCCGCCGGATCGAGCCGAGGGTTACGCGCTCCTCTGGTTCCGTGAGGAACGGTGCCAGCCGCGCGAAGGCTTCCTCGAACCGCTGCCGCTCCGCGGCGAGCCCGCCTTCGCCGCGGTCTGCCTTTCCGGTCGCAATCCGCAGGAGCGCGTCGTCCTCACGCTCGATTGCCGTGGCCAGGCTAGCGGCCAGGACAATCGTTTCCTCGCTCTCGTCGAGCGTCGCGTCAACTGCCTCACCCAGCCGCGTCAGGGCGACGACGCCCCAGGCGCCGCTGGCCGCCGTCATCAGCACCAGCAGGCCGCTCGATAGCAGAAACCGAGTGCGCAGGTTTCTCAGGGCCATCGCTCTCCCCTCGAGTCTCCTCAGAGCCAGGCCGCGAATCTCTTGACCTACATGCTGAAAACGAACGCACTTGTCCAGTTTCCCTTGGTCAACACGTTGACCAGGAAGACGATGGGGACCATGGTGAGCGTGAACCGGGTCAGGCGCCGGCTCACGTCGCTGATACCCCGCTCGAAGCTCGTGGAGGCACGCCGGCCGATCAGCCCGCACGCCATCGCTCCGTAATACGTGCGGCCTCCCGTCGCCAGGACGACCGCCGTGGCCGTACCGCTGATGACATTGGTCCCCATGAAGCAGAGGTTGTTCACTTCCAGGGGATCGGTGTGGTCCAGCTCCGGCCTTCGCCCGTTCGCCCCCACGTTCTGAACCAGCAGCTCCGACTTCTCCACCGGCATCGACTCACCGGTCAGCATCGCCTGGTTAACGAAAAGGTCCCTGGAGAGTACCAGCCTCACGTCGGCAGGGACAATGTCGCCGGCCGAGAGGTGGACGATGTCGCCCGGGACGAGCTCGCGCCGCGGGACCTCTCGCTTGCCGTGCTGCGCCAGCAGCCTGACCGCCTCCCACGTCCTGGGCCCGTAGCCTGGCCTGCGAACCTCAATTCGCGTGACCATTGCGGTGTTCCGCACCCTGGCCTTGAGTCGTTCCGCCGCGTGTGTCGAGCGGTACTCCTGGACAAACCGAAGGAGCACACTGATGAGCACCATGGCCTCGATGATCGAAGCGGTCTTCAGCTCGTGCATCAAGAAGGCAACCGCGCCGAGCGCGCCGAGCAGAGCAATGAACGGGTTCTTGAACGCCCTGAGGATCTGGACATGCCACCTTGGGGGCCGCTCGTGGACCACCTCGTTGAGCCCGAACTTGCGCTGCCGGCGACGGACCTCGTCCGAAGACAGGCCGTCCAGGGACGTGCCCAGAGACTTGAGGAGCGTCGAGACTCTGCCTTGAGCCGCGGCATGGAGGTCCCTTACCTGGCGCGACGATTGGCCTGCGAACCCTCCGGCCCCGCTCGGGCGGCGCAGGCGATCGAGGGTCCGGGACACCGCTCCTCCGAACCCTCCCGAAACGATCCGCGACAGACTCATTGACACCTCCGCGCTCGGTGATCGAAGGGTATGACTGCCCGGCCGGCGAACTCAGGCATTCGATCCTGAGAAGGCGGCCAGGCCGAACTCGATTGCCAGGGCAACGGGCAGAGGCGGATGCAGAACCAGGAACACGGCGGCGGACAAGGCGGACCAGGCGAGCGACTTCCACAGGGCTCCGCGGTCTTTCCAAGAACGCTCCGCCCTATCCGCCTTGCGGATCAGCCAGCCGACGCCCGGGAGATGACACAGGCGTCCATGCGTTTCCGGTGCCGCGCGGTGCAGGTAGTGGTGCGACAGCAGGAGAAATGGCGCAGTGGGAACTCCCGGCACGATCACCCCGGCGACCGCCGCCGTGAACGTTCCTCCGGCCAGCAGCAGATCGACCAGCCGGCGCCCAGGCCGGGTCTCGGCCGGAAGCCTTTCCTGGGAATCGGCCGGGCCCCCCGGTGGCGCGGTGGCGGCTGCATCGACCGCTCCGGACTCTCGACAAAGCGCCGCCTCGGCCGCGGTTACCAGGTCTGCCACGGTGCTCGAGACGGAATCGATGTCAATCTCCACCCGTCCGAACCAGGGATTCGCTCGACAGGCCGCGACTCCGGGCAGATCCCTGAGCACCCGGGCCACTCGCACCACGAGCCAGGGTGCTACGCGAAGAGCAGAGTGCGAGAGCCAGACGCGGCCGGGCTCCTCGATCAGGGTTTCCCAAAGCGAAACGCTTGCGCCGGCCGCAAAGGCGGTTATGGATACCCAGGCAGCAGGTTGCTTTCGCTCCGAGACGATCGGCCCGCTTGCATCCCGGGTCGCTGCCCGGATGGCCGACGCGGCCCGCTCCGCAAGCTCAACAGGGTCGCGCGAACCCGGCGTGAATTCGAACCGGCAAACCGATGACCTCAGACATATCCCCGCGCGACAGGCCCCAGAGGTCTCAACGGCATGCTTGACCAGGGCGAGGCAGAACGTCTCCATCCCGTGACGGAGCAGCCGAGGGTCGTGCACCTCGACAACCCCTCTGGCGACGTCGCAAGTAACGCGGGCGCCTGCCCCGGACTCGGCCGGAGCGTCGCTCATCGCGTTGCCACCGGAACCATGGGCGGTGCCAGGCGGCGACGTGGCCACCGGCACGACCTCCGGAATTTCCAGCGGGTCCAGCATCGGCCAGAGAAAGGTCTCGAGCGTCGAGAGTTTCGGGTAGCTCACATCCTCAAGGAAGCACGCCCCGCGTGCCGCGATGATTACACTCTTGTTTCCAGTCTTGAACTGCGGATCGCGTCCCGGGCGGCGATTGTGAGCGGGTCGGCGATGATCATGCTGGTCCTTCACCCAGCCACCGCGGACCGACGCCCGGGACACAAAAGCGCCTGGCCCTGTCCTCTTGCCAATCATTGGCCCCTCCGATCTTGGTTTCGTGGAGATGAAATGGTAAAGGCCCGAGGATCCCGGCCATCACTGCCGGCATCTTTCGGCTGAACGCCCACCCCGTCGGCAGAACCGGCAGGGCGGAATGCTGTCCTTGGTCAAACGTTGCCCGGGCTTGTCAAAAGGAAGGGGGAACGGAAAGCCCCCCACCGTGGCCAGACCGGCTCGGCGGGGGGAAGGGCGGGAGCCGCTTCCGCATCCGGGTCACGAGCCGGTCACGACCGCGTCGTCGCAGAAAGGGTCACGCGACATAAATGAGGATCGTCGGCTTGCATAACGGCCTCGTTACTCAATGGAAGCCAGCGGTACGGAGACTCGTTGCCATTGGTCCTTAACGCAATCGACGTGCCAGATGCTGTGAGAGCATGGGGAATGAGGATTCCCAGGCAATGCGTGGGGAAAACACGGACATCCTGTGTTCCCGAATCGCCCTCGTCACGGCGAATCGCCGGATCTCGCCGCAAACGGCCCTGCATTTTGCAGGGACGAACGGGAATTGATCATCGCGCGGCAACTTCGATCAGGACAGCCCGTACCGCTTTCGCTTCCGCTGGAGGGTCGTCGCATCGATGCCCAGGACCTTCGCCGCGGCTTCGAGCGAAGCAGCACGGGCCACGACCCGGGCGATATGCTTGCGTTCGAGCACTTCGAGCGAAACGTCACTGCCCAGGAGCGACGCGGTGGAAACGTGGGACGTCGCTGTGACCGGAGCGATGCCCAGGTCGGCCGCTTGGAGAACCTTCGATGGGACCAGGATGACAGCCCGCTCGACGGCATTGCGTAGTTCTCGGAGGTTGCCGGGCCACCCATAGGCCTCGATCGCTTGCTCGGCGGTGGGGGAGAAGATGAGGTCGGACCGGCCCTGCTTACGCCCCAGGAAACGGAGGAAATGTCGCGCCAGGATGAGGATGTCCTCGGGGCGGTCGCGGAGTGGGGGAATGACCAGCGGAATGACGTTGAGCCGGTAGAAAAGGTCTTCGCGGAATCGGCCATCCTTGACCGCGTCTTCGAGCGGTCGATTGGTCGCGCCCACGATCCGGACATTGGCCCGGCGTTCCTTCGACTCGCCGAGCCGTTCGTAGGTCTGGTCGTTAAGGAATCGGAGCAGCCGGGCCTGAGCATCCGCGGTGAGGTCGCCGACCTCGTCGAGAAAGAGTGTCCCACCTTCGGCCTGTTCCACCTTGCCGACAGTGTCTGCCACGGCGCCGGTAAAGGAGCCCTTGCAGTGACCGAACAAGGCGCTGGTCATCAGGTCGCCGGAGAGCATCGGACAGTGAACCGTCACGAACGGCCGGTCCGCGAGCTTGCTCTGGGCCTGAATCCAGCGGGCCAGGACGTTCTTGCCGGTGCCGCTCTCGCCACGCAGCATGACGACCGTGTCGGCTGCCGCGGCGCGGCGCGCCGTCTGGAGGAATCCCCGGAAGACCGGGCTATTGGTCTCGAAGATGGTCTCGCCTTCGGTCTCCTCGATCCGCTCCTGCAGTTCTCCGATCTTCCGCTTGAGTTCCGACTCGGTGACCACGCGGCGAGCGGCGTGCCGGACCTGGGCCGGCGTGAAGGGCTTCGGCAGGTAGTCGACTGCGCCCAGCTTCATCGCCTCGACGGCCGACTCAAACGAGGCGAAGGCCGTGATGACGATGACCCCGATCTCGGGTTGGCGGCGGAGAATCTCGGGCAGCAGCGAGAGTCCCGCCTCCTTGCCCAGCCAGAGGTCCAGGAAGACCACATCGAACCGGCCCCGCTCGATGGCCTCGAGGGCGCCGGCCGACGTCCCCACCCCCATCGCCCGACCGCCGTCGGCCTCCAGGCAGAGCCGTATCGACTGCCGTACACCAGGGTCGTCATCGATGATCAATGCGGACCAGATCTTGCCACCTCCACACTCGGTCTCGGTAAAGCCAAGAGTTCCGGATCGACCGATCAACGGCATACATTCTCCGGCGACCCGCTCTGCTGTTGCAAGGGCCTAAACAGCGGAGCCGTCCGCTCCCTCTCCAGAGGCTTTGGCCTGCCGTTCCGGATCTCGGAGGCGATCCTCAAGCCGCTCAGCCTGCAGAGGGGGAGGCCGCTCTTGGCCTTTCTTGGCTTTCGCGAGCGACGGCTGCGCGGTTGCGCCGTCGTTCCTCCGCCAGGTGGACGTCCACATCCAGGGGGGGGCTCGCCCACGCGGCGCGTAACTTCGAGGCGGCCCGGACTGCCGCGGGCGCTGGCGGACTCGCCGGGTTCCTGAAGTCCGCGGTGGGCAAGCTCCATTGAGGTCACCCGCCCATTGTTGCGAGCTAAGAGGCGCGTTACGATTTCTAGAGGTCGAGCCAGGCGCCGTTGCGGGCTAGACCCTGGGGTCCAGGCCGATGGAGATCTTCAAACATGTCCCCCTCCCGAATTTTCGCGATGGACGGTTCGGTCGCCGTGCTACTGGCGTGCGCTTTGGGCCTTGTATACTTCTTCGACCGCGCCCCAGCTACGTCCGATCCAACGCCGAATCCCACGAAGATCCCCGAATTGGCTGTCACACCGCCTCAATATGACGACATGGGCAGTCTTCTTGGCCACCTCGGGTCCGGTTTCACTTACACGAACATTCGTCTCGAGGACCTTGAGGATGTCTCAAAGCTGGTTAAGTATGATGTTGTTTTCCTGACTTGTGGAACAGTGCCGGACGGTTGGGTAGTCGAAGGCAATTTTGGTGAGGGAGACCGGCCAGGTGTCCAACGCGTGCGGCCGAATAAGCAGGCCCTCAACCGCGTCAAGGAATCACTGAGAACCTTCGTCGCTCGCGGAGGCACCCTATACGCTTCCGATTGGCGACTCAACCTGATCCAGTACAGTTTTCCCGAGTTATTTGACGGCCAGGATATCGTAACCGGTGCCGCTCAAACGATCACCGCTGAAGTCGTTGATCCAGGATTACGCGATGTACTTGGCCCCACCGCCGAATTGCGATTCGACCTACCTGGCTGGTACCCAGCAGGGCTATCCAGAGAACAAGTCACGATCTACCTACGCGGCTCATATCGCACAAATAACGGGGGTGGCTCCCGCGCTGTAGCGCCTCTCTTGGTCAAGGCGCTTTTCGAGCGTGGCACAATAATCTTCACCTCGTTCCATAACGAAAAAGTCAACAGTGAGCTTGAGACGAAGCTCTTGCGGTTCCTGGTTTTCGCCGCAGTGACCGCCAAGGAGACGGCCCAAGCCCAGAAGACGATGATCGCTGGGGGCTTCTCGCCACAGAAGCAAGACCTCCTATCCGCCTCGCCTGAGACACCATCGGTCACAAAGACATACACCAACGCCAAGCGCGGGCGACTCCAGTTTGTTCTGAGCTTCGCCGATCAAGGGGCCCGACTCCAACTCAGTGTTCGCAGCCCCGAAGGCCGCTCTTACGAGCAGGAAGGTGGATCCACTTTCACAATCGACGTTGACAACGCCGAACCTGGCGACTGGACTTACAAAGTGACCGCGGAGAAGATCCCTTATCCAAACTTCCCGTTCACGCTGACTATCGGAGGCAATCAACCCTGAACAGTCGAGTCGAGCCATTACGCTAACGTGCATTCGTCTGGTCGCATCGCGCGGAAGGTACTGCGCCGATTGAGGGGAAGCGTACTGCCTCCGGCGACCTGTTTAGGAGAGATACGGCGAATTCTGCAGGTCATCCTTGTCTCAAAAGTACAGATCGCAACGGATACAGTAGCGTTGCTGCTTGGGAACAGGTTTCCGACAACTCGGGCAGAGGTTTGATCCCTCAGGTACAGAACCTGTTGATGAAGCCGGAGTTGTTGGGGCGACTGGTGCGGCTGGCCTTGATGCCGAAACCGTAAGAGGTGGAGGCGCCACAGCCGCCCCGGTCATTGGTTTCGCCTGCGGATCGCTAACCCGTGGAGCTGGCAGGGTGCTCGGGGTTGGAGGCTTGGACGTGGGTGCGGAGGTTGGAGGGGTCACGACAACACTCTCCGCTCGACGGTGTCGCTCGCTGAAACGGATTGAGTTGGTGCCGATCCTGATGACATCACCGTCGTGAAGAGAAACCCGGCCATTGACACGCATGTTGTTGACCCTGGTGCCCTGACGGCTTTGGTTGTCTTCGATGACGAACCCTCCGTCAGGCTGGCGAATAATCCTCGCGTGTTCCATGTCAACATCGACGTCGCCGCGGCCCATGAACGGCAACGCCACGTACTCTGCCCGACCCAGCACGGTCTGTGCATCAGAGAGAATAAGCTGGCGACCGGAGCGATAACCATCGAGCACTGTCAGCCAGGCGTCTTTGAGTACAACCTTGACCAAACCGATCAGTATGCCGATGCACATCCCCAGGACCACAAACGCCGTGGCTCCACTACTCATGTCCGACTTCGTGGGGAACAAAGTCAAAATCGGATCGAAAAGAAGCCCCCCGATCAGGCCGCCGACCATACCCCCGATCAAGCCGTTGCGGAGTTTGGCTGGTGAGCGCTCGTAGAACCCCTCGACAACACCGATGCCGGCTCCCATGATCATCCAGCCCAGAGCGCGAGGCAGGCCGAGCGTCGTGTAAAGAATGTCGCCGACGAAGCCGCCAACAGCTCCGCCGATGCCGCCGGCAATGAGCCCCGGCCCCAATCGCTTCACCTGTTGTTTCCACTGGGCGTTTGCCATGCCCGCCACAAGATTCAATCCCCCTCCGATCGCGGCTCCGGCCATCGCGCAAGTCAAAACAACTCTCAGTCGGCCACCAGTCTGCCCCTGACTTAGAAGGATCTCTGAGATCAGCCATCCGACGAACGCTGACCAACCTCCGATGACCGCGCTGTAGTAAACCAGTCGTTTCAACGACATCGCGACCTCATCTCCTCGTTCTTATGAACCCTCGACTCTCATCACCTCTTCGTTGTGTCAAGGACCAGGGGTAACTGAGGCCTCGAGCTCGCCGAGGCTGGCACGGAGCGGCCCCTGGAACCGCGTGAGTCGCAGACGTCTTATCCGTGCTCGATCCGGCGAGAAGCCCTCGAGAGCTCTGACACGACGCATGTCGCGGGCAGCTTGCTCTCGGTCACCGAGTGTCAAATGATAGGCAGCGCGGACGTACCAGGCGGTCGAATCTTCGGGATTCAGAAATATCGCTTGGTTCAGGGGGTCTGGCCCCAGGCAGGAGATGCTTCCCTCAGCCAAGGCGTCGACACTACGCCCGACCAAGTGGGCAGCCAGTTCCGGATCGCGAGGCTGTGTCGTCAAGGAGAGTCGGATTTCCAGCTTGGAATCGGCAGCGAGGACCGACTTGATCTCCTTGACCAGGTTCGGCCTCTCGTTTGAGCCGCCGGCAGTGCGCCCGACCAGAACCAAAGCTTGGTCGACGTCGTAGAAGGCCCGAGTGAACATCAGACCATCGGCCTCGGGGTAATCGGGCATCAGCCGGGCCAGGCGATCGAGCAAAGGCCCCAAGGGGACGGTGGTAAAGCCACCGCTCCTCACGGCGAGCGGATTCGGCAAGTTCGGCCAGGCGACCGCAGCGGAACGGAGGGCCAGCGGAATCAGTCGGTCGGATTGCCCGTCGTATCCTTGAAGACCAGACAGAACTAGCTGGTTGTCCGCGTCGAACGCGGCATGATCGACTCTCAGGCCGTCCAGCGTAGTGTCGCGAGTGACTAGCTTGCGTAGCTCGGCTAAAAGGCTTCCCGGCCAGGTGCCGAGAGACAGGGTCGGCGTGCCGATCGACCTAACCAGATCGTTGCCCTTGAGCCAGTCGCGAAGCTGCGCTTCGATCTGCCGGCGCCGAGGAGAGAGGGTGGTACCCTGGAGGGTCAGCACGGCGTCCGCCTTGGAGTCCGCGGGAAGCTGGAAGAACAATCGGTCCAGGCTAGTCTCGTCGAACTTCGCGGCGACTTTGCCCCGGAGGTCGTGAAGCAACTTATCGGTGGGTACCTCATCCATCCGCCAGGCCAAAGAACCATTGACCCTGCCCCAAGTCAAGTTTTCCAGCGTGGGTTTCAGTACCGAACCCAACCCCGTTGCCTGGGATGGATTGAGCCAGACTCCCCAAACCGTGGGCTCGCTTTGGGGGCCGAAGACCAGATCATCGATGCGAACCCCGTCCAGCGAGGGAGTAGCACTGACCTTGGCTTGGAGATCACGACGGGGATTACTAAGCTTGGTCAGGCGTTCCTCGACATTGTAATCGACCGGATGTGAGGGCCGGAACAACCGGCGACTTTCGTCACGTAACGCAGCAGCAATCTGACCAGAATTCTCGGACCCGAGAAGTGCGATACCCTCAAATCGTAGCAATAGACCGCCGCGTTCGTGATAGACGAAGAACGCTCGATCGATCCGGCAGTAGCGAAGGTCGGCCAGCGGCGTGCCCAGGTTGGAATCGTCGGCAAAGCGCTTCTGAAGTCCTGCCAGCAATGTCGGCCGCCAGGTAGACTCGGACATTTCCGCGACCGCGGCTTTGGGGTCGCCCGGTGGGGCATTTCCCGCGCGGCTGTAGGTCTCCAGGAACTCGGGGCGACTCAGAAGCGCCGAGGCGTCGGCTCGCTGCGATTCTGTCCCGACCAGTCCGGCGAATTTCAGCGACCCGCTCTCATCAAACCAGGCCTCTTGGAACAGAACGTCATCGAGCCGATGAGATTCGTTCACAAAACGCTGGAGCAACCGTGCCGGATTCTCGGAGAAAGTGATGCGATCGGCCTGTAGGCGGCCGATGATATCAGCGTCGACCCCCGCGGGCAAAGTATAGCCCTTGAGGCGGCGATCGACGCCCTGTGCGATCAAATTCAGGGGGTCATTAGTCGGATTTGTACTTGCGTCGTGACGGGCGAGAAAAGCCCCTTGGTTGATGCAGAGGCCGGCAATCCGAAGGCGCCCTGCATGATCGAAGTAGATGTCGTCCAGGCGGGTCTGGCGAAGCAGGTTCGGACGGCCCACAGCGTCTTCGCCCGCCTGCGAGAACTGGCGCCGGAGCTTCGGCAATAGCTCGCTTCTTATTGGGAAGAGAACCAAGTTCGAGGCGGACACACCTCCAGAAGCCTCTTTCTTCCATGCGGGCTCCTCCGCGAGTAATCTACGGGCCTCGGCCTCGAGCCGATCGGCCTGTTCGCGACGGTCAATCGTCCCGTGCAATCGCAAGGCGCCGTCCCTGAGTTCCCCTCCCTGAACCGAACTCCCGTGCAAGCCCGGGTCCGACTCACATGCCTCCTTGAGCCGAGCGATGATCTGATCCCGCGCGGCGCTCCCCGCCACGGGTGGCTGGGCGTTCTTCGGCCCTTCTTGTCCGAGAGTAACGAGGGGAACTGTGCTGGCCAGCCACAGTCCAGTTAGCAGTAGCGGACGCGAGATCCCTGGCCAACTGCCTTTGAAGTGAATCACATCGATTCTCCGGGGAAAATGAACGACCACGATGGGGCTTCTCTCAAAGCGCCTCGTTGGATTCAGCAGTGTCCGCCGAGCCTGACATAAGGCTGCTAAGGTCCGTGGGTGGGACGCTTCCTCGATCACTCGCGGTCCGAGGCTCCTGTTTCAGCGTCATATCGATCGAATGCTCGACCATCGTTGCAGTGACTTTCGGCGTCGATCCCGCCAGTCGAAGTAGCAGCAACGTGCAGTCATCGTTGACAATCGCACTTCGGTCGCGAAGCTCTTCGATCTGCTGACGCCAGGCGGCTGGCTCAATGTCCCAGAAGTGCTCCCACTCGGGCGGATCGCCCGCCTCAACCGAGGCGAGAAGATGTTGGGCCAGTGCGTCAGTGGCGAAAACCATCAGATCCCGTGGGAGGAGTTCACCCCGCGTGACGGCCGCGACGGGCGTCTTCCGCAACGGCTTGGATTGGTAGACCACTGGCGAGAAGCCGAAGTCCCTCGATCTCTCGATCGGAAAAACCGTAAGGAGCCGACCCTCACACACATGGAATAGGCACACGTCGCCAACCGCCCACACCATCCAGCCCACCGCATCAGGCCCCGAGCCTTGTTCGTGACCCCGGTCCATCGAGGGTGGGTCAAGCAGAAAAGCGAGAAACGTCGCGGCACCACAGGACATGTCGACCTTTTTTTGCAGCGACCACCGTAAGGACGGATAATCGATCGCCTTGTACCAGACCTGCTGTTGCTCTCGGATCCATGGCTCGACCAGCGTGAGATCGTCGAGAGGAAACGGCCGAGCGACGTAGCTGTCCACGAGTTGGTGGACCCAGAGCTTGGTGAAAACTCCGTCGCCTGCACCGTCAGCCAGTGCCAACACGCCCGTTCCCGGGTCGAAGCCGAAACCGTCCTCCCATTCGTCCTCCGTGTTGCCTCGCTTCGGCGTGAGCAGAGGACGAACCTCAAATCGGGGTGGCTTGGCCGAGGCTGGGGAAGGAGGGGCTACTGGAGCCTCGACTGCGAAGGAAGCCGGGGCCGAAGGCTCGGCAGAGGCTTGGGTAGCGGGACCCGCCCACAGCTCGCGAACGAGCTTGTAAATGATACGCGAGGCAGACCGCTTGTTGACCAGCAGTCCCCGTCGCACGGCCTGGTCTGGGTTCGGCTCGTCCCCAGTTGGCAATGGGCTGCTCATGGACCAAAGGTCACCGGATGGGGTGCCAGGTATCGGGGTAAATTCCGAGGGTTGAAGCCCCTGGCGGAACAGGCAATGAATCAGCAGCACTCCGGCGACGGCTGAGGTGAGAGCCCGAGCTTCGGTGTCCAAGGGACCCTGATCCGACTCGCCGTCAGTGCAGTGGACGACGAGTGGAGTGACACTTTCGGGATGATCTGCTGTCCACCGGACGAGCACTTCACGTGCGTATGCGAGCGCGGCGCGGCCTGGGGCCCCACCCGATGGGTTCAAATTAATCCATCGTCGCGGTTCGTCGGGCGGGGAATCCACTTGCGATGGATCGAGCGAGATGACTGGCACCAGGGGTTGCTCCGGAGAGGAGCCTGGGAGCAGCGAGGAAAACCGCGGTGAACCGTCCGAACCTGTGTGGTACGCCACAACGCCGATCACGAAGGTTGGCTGATTGACTCCCCACTCTGCGGCGAAGGATACCAGACTATCTATGACCAAGTCGATCATTCGTCTCGCGGCGTCCACTTTCGTCCGGACTGGTCCGGTGTAGATCTTGGCGCGCATCGAGTCCGACATCTGCACCAGGCAAAGTAGCGATCCGCTCGTTGGAACAGGCGTCGCACGGGTCATAGATTTCTCAGGGTAGGTGGTCGCTACCTCGCGACTCAACGGAGGTGAGGCGGAGGAGGAGCCGCGCCGATTGTGCCCATCTGAATCAGCAGGAGCATCTGTCCCCCATCGGCGTTGAAAACCATTCCATGCGTGCCGGGCGAACAACTAATCCCTTTGACCTCGGCACGCGATCGCACCGAATCGGGCAACTCGCTGGACATCCGGAAAAGGGCCTTAGCGCGTTCATCGGTCAGTACCAGCTCGCTCGAAGGAAACACCACCGGTACTGCCGCTGATTCCGAGACGTGGCAGTTGAACAGGAGGAGTTGACCGTCTTCCGTGGAGAGCGCTTTCAAAGCCTCCGCCACCGGTTCAGGGTCTCCGTCGGTCGCTTCTCCATCGCTCAAATGGATTATTACCGGCGGGAAACTTCCCGGATGGCCGGCACACCACGTCGAAGCAATGTTTTGCACGTATTGCAGAGCCGCGCACATGGGCGTTCCGCTCATCGCATCCCCCGACGGCTTGCGATACCATACGGGAAACTTCACTGTTGTGGTGACCAGGCCGCCTGCTCCGTCATCCACCTGCTTCTGGCGATCCTCGATTGCGAGCGGGTCGTCGAACAGGTCGACCACGCTCACCAGGTCGTGGCCGTTCAGGGTTCCGTTGGCTCCCTTGAGCACCGGGCCGATGATCGGGTTCGGCGGGTCGTTCCGGTCGGTCGTGTACCCGATCACCCCGACGTCGAAATAATGCCGTGGTTTGTCTTCGCCCTTCTCGCAAAGTGCAATCAAGTCGGCGATGAATCGGTTAATCGCGGTCGTCAGTGCATCGATCTTGGGACGCGAACTGCCTGCGATCCCGTCGTTCATCGAATACGATTGATCGAGGAGGAAGATGATACAGGCTGGGTTGGCTCTTTCAGCCGACTTCTCATACTTGCCGTTGGGCATGGGTTGTCTCCTCGAGACGTGGTGGCATGGGATGACGAGTTACGTCTGGACTATGTTTGTACAATACGGCATACCGTCGGGCCGGTCTTACGGCTGTATCATGGCGCAGAGGCAACAAACAGGTTCGGGTGGCGGCGGATAATCTCAAGTAGCGAGTCGATCCTCGCTATGAGGGTTGGCCCACCTGACCCGGAGCTGCCCCGCGAGAGCGCGGCCTTGTGAGGCAGACACGACTCTCGGAGCTTAATCAGCTCGGTTTCGGACCAGTGAGTGACCTTGGCGCGCTGAGCATTATACGCCCGGATCGCTTCGCTGTATTCAGTCCCCCTGAGCGGCGCGATCTGCGGATTGCGCGGGAGGTTGCGGATACCACCGCCGGGCACGGCGAAGTTTTCGACCTTGTCCCGGGGTAGAGTGTATTCGTCAAATTCAGATTTGTCGAGAGACACAAGCGATGCATCTTTCCATCGAACCACGACTTGATCGCGTGGGAAGGATTCGGGCACGGCCTGGTCATCGCTCACGATCAGCACGGCCTGGTCAAGCGCTTCGGGCTTGAGGAAATCGCCGCAGAGCGCACGCAAAAGGCGGCGGGCAGTCACCTCGAAGCGAGGAAGTGGAGTGTCTTCGGCGACCAGGGAAACCACGGAACGGATCTGATCGTCGCGGTCCTTTCGAGAGTGAAGCAGCTCAACCAGGCGAGAACCGCGGTCCCACAGCACGACGCGTTCCCGCGCCTCCTGGACGCGTGGAATGGCAGCCCCCTTGGCCGAGCCATGGGCGTCGAGGAAGACCCGATAGGCCTCCCGGTGGGGAGTAATGTCACCGACAGCCGGCAGGGTGGATTCGGGAGTGTCGGGAGTCCATCGGTCGAGGCGGTCGTAAAGCTCGTCGAGCGTGGCTTTCGGATGCTCATGTTCGAGCTTGGCCCAGTCGACTTCGGCCCTGGCAGTTCCAAGCAGCTCAGGGTCGTGCACTTCCAGGGTGGCATAATCCTTGAGCCGCTGTTCAAGCTCCGCGAACCTGCCCTGTCGGAGAAGGTCCGTGATTTCCTGCTCCACGGCGGCCGCCTTCAGCCGCGCTTCTTCGATCACGCGGTGCCCCGCCTCGCGAGCTCGGGCGAGCGCCAAGAGGGTATCAGCCAAGGGGCCGGAGGCAGGAGAGCCCTCGGGCGGGCCACTCAGCCGGATGGCTGTGGCCGACACGGCATCAGACAGCCCGACGATCGCCTCGGCGGACTTCCTGACCCGTGCAAGTTCCGCATCGGGGTCGGCTGGTGGGTCGGCTGTCAAGGGCTGCCCGGGCATCCTCGACATCTCGTACAACCGTCGGCTTTCGTTCCACGCAAACCATCCGAAGGGGACGCACAAGGCAAGAACGAGAAGGTTTTTGATCATGACGGACCTGCCGATCATCTAAACGGCCCGCCCAGATGGCAGCGGCGGAGACTCGCGGAAAGTAATTCGCCGGTCATCGCTACAAGCCGCCAACAGCTCGGAAGAATACAACGTCGTTCAACCTCTTCCCACACTATATAAGTCCACTTGCCGGCACAACAAAATTCCTTTATCTCTCGCGGATGTTCTTATCCGCCGGACTGACGCGGCTTTGGGCAAGGAGTCGATTTCTCAACGTCCACGTTTCCCACTCTCCTCCGGGGGCATCACCGCGGCCGCAGGTCTAGTGCCGATGGGATTCTTGACGGTCTGATCCCAGTTCTTTGTAACCCAGAGGCGAATGATACCCTGGCGCGCTTCGCTTTTGTTTCCTTGCGGTTTGCCCAAGGCGGCCAGTACTCGGCCATTGGGGCTGAACCCCAGCTTCAGGATCGGACCTTCGTGAGCCAGTCGAAGCACCTGCCCGCCCCCATCCGATAGTCGGACCGTTATTTCCCCTTCGCCATTACCCGTTGCGAGGATAGTTCCCTTCGGGCTGAAGGCCACTTGCCGTACTACCACGGAGGGTGACTTGCCTTTCTGCTCTGATGCGGGCCTGACGAGCGCAACCAATTTACCTCCGTCGCTCATGGCGGGCTTCGTGGTAAGATCAACGGCTTCGATTGGCCTGTGATCTTCTTCTCGCGCTCATCCAGATCCCTTTTCTGTTGGGCGAGCTGACTTCCGAGCTCGGCAAGTTGCTTCTCCCGCTCTTGTAGCGACTCCATATTCTCCGCCGTCCGATCAAATCGCCTCCAGTTTATCGCGAGGTCGCCAGACTTAACAACCACGGTAAAACCCGCTGGATTACTGCTGTGAATGCGCAACCGCTCAGAAATGAAATCAGCATTCGAGAGAACTCAGGAGGGAGCCGGCGTCGGCCCAGGGGAAGACGCTTACCTGTTTTGACGCCAGCGTGACCTTTTGTGCGAGAGAGAGGCAGGGGAGCGATGCTTGTGCCGTCGATTTCTCGGTAGTGCCTCTGGACGAGGCGGTTCCAGTTCGCGTTCGAGACAATGGCCCTGAACAGGTCCTCTGTGGAAAGGCGGCGGAGATTCGGATCACGAATCGTTTGAGCCAGCTTCAGTGCCACAGCACAGGTCGATTGTTCGTCTTCATGGAACCCACGGAGGACACGCGCAAGGAGCTCATCGTGTCGGTTTCGGTCCAGATCGTCGTGGGATGTCTCCACATGTTTATGGAACCATCGCTCGGCCAGAGAGTCAAAGTCTTGCGCCACGGCTTCGCAGGCAGCCAAGAGCTTTGTGCGCGTCTCGGGAGAGTTCTGGGGGCTCGCGAAGTGGGTGCTCAGCGTTTCCCAGCCGATGAGTCGCTTATGTTGCTCCGGAGAGAGAGTAGCGGGAAACCGCCTGGCGGCCGCGCAGAGAGTTGCAAGCTCAGGAGAAAGCATACTGTCGTCGAAATTATCGGGCGTGATCCGTGCGACAAGCCCGTCCCAAATACGGCGGGATAGCGCCGAGCTGATCCCCAGACGCTCGAGCAGCCCCTCGAGACGTTTCTCTTTCAGCCAGTACTTGTGCCAGTTAGAGTCGTCACAACGGGTCGCCGACAGCAATTCTTCGAACCAGCCGGGGGACACCTGCGAAGGTGTCCGGATCAGTCGGTCGACGAAGGGTCGACTCAGGCCGCTGTCCGAGGCTACCTTCGCGAATACGGATTCGCGGACAGGAAATCGCTCGAGCTGGGTGACGAATTCACGAAACTGGTCGTCGGAAAGCTGCTTCAGAACACTCAAGACCGATCGACCATCAGTCCACCCGGCGAAGGCAAGGCAAGCGGCCAGGCCGGCATGCCGGGGCTCGCACTTGGACGATCCGATCAGTGTACGAAACGTAGACTCGTCCCCGGTCTGCAAGAGCCAGAACAGTCCGATCGGGACTGAGGATGCCGACGGTGCCGCATGAGACCATCTGCGGAGCCATTCGGCTCGCTCGGCGACTGGCAGCGTCCCAGCACCGGCGGTCGTGCCCAACGACTCCAGCAGCCGTGAAAGGTACTCGACACGCCGTTCGACCGGGACCAGCAGCTCGAATGCGTCCCAATCCGCACGCCATGCACCATCCTGGCTTGACTCAACCCGGCAATGTAGATCGGCAAACAATTCATCAATGTGCTCACCCAGCAGAACCGCGAACTCTTCCTGAACCTCGGGACGAGTCCAGACCTGCTGAACCACCTCCCACGCGCGACTGCGGAGATCACCGCGGCGCAACAGCCCTTCGCCAAGTCGTGTCTTGCGCAGCTCGGACAACTCCTCGACTTTCAGGACGCCGTTGCGGAGATCGGCAACCAAGGGCTGGATGCGGAGCGTCTCGGCGAGGGCAGCCGGTGTTACCCCAGGCATTACCCGCGTGTCAGCAGCCCAGAGCTCGCGCAGCTCGTCGACTTTGCTCCAGTCTCCCGCCGCGGCCAACTTCACCAGACCCTCCAACGGCCAGGACGACTCGACCATCAGCTCCGGTCCACAATCGTCCTGTATGGTATCGATGACGAAGGCACGACGACGCAGTGTGTTGTCAGCACGGCCAAGGCCGTCCCGCGCGTAGCTGCCGACCACCCGCGCGATCTTGTTCTCGCGAAACGAGGTGTGGGGAGGCTCGTAGGTCGAGAAGGGAAACACCCCTACGAGGCGCGAGGGCAGCAGCCGTGCGATCGCATAGACGAGCAGTGCCACGACGCCTGGCTCGGCCAGGATGCACACCCTGGGGCGCGACGCATTCGGTTCGCCTATGCGGAGAAACGCGTGCAGCACCGCACGGAGCCAGCGGCGACGCGACTCGGGTTTGCGATCGACCCGGCTGGGGAACACGACTCTGGCAAGACTCTGATCGGCCGAGGCGTCGGAGCCTTCCAGGAAAGCAGTGAGCGCCGCGTCGTTGATGAGATCAGCGCGAGGTACTCCATTGAAGGGTGGGAGCAGTTGGGTCGCTCCTCGTTCGTATTCATCCGTTTGCCAGTCCGCAGAGCCCCAGGCGGCGGCGGCCTGGAGCATGTCGAGCCCGGGGTAAATGAGGACATGCGAAACGAAGCTGTGGGGACGGTGGCAGGTGTCCTCCGCCAGGTAGGCCGAGTGGACCAGGGCGACCCGTCCGTCAAGCGTAGGCACCCGAGCTAGTCGGCGAGGCGTCTGGTTCAGCAATAGCGTGCGGCTCTTCATGTCGAGCGGCAGCTCGTAGTGGTCGAGCGACAAGGCCCATTCGAGAAGGCTCGATTCCCGATTGCTGGCGGCGCGTACGCTGAACCCTTCCCGGCCCAGGAGGCTGTCCTCCCGGAGGCAGTGCATCACCAGGATTTGCTCGGCGGCGGGGGCGGCAAAGCGGACAGGTATCACAGGATCGTCAGGGGAGAATGCCATTGCTGAACCTCGCGTACCGTCAGCCCCAGCGCTCAACTATTGAGAATCGCTACAAGCCAACGTTGGAATCGCTCTGACCAGGGGCGTCGTCCATCCCCTCCGGCCGGCTGGCCTCGCGCCAGCCCTCTACTCATGGCGACATACGGGCCAACGTGCAACGGTGGGCCGATTAGCTGCACCCATCCCAGTTCAACCACCGGCCAGACCGTGACGTACATCTTGCGATACCCTTGAGGCACTGAGAATGACGCCCCACCCCCGAGGCGATGGATGTCGGAGTTCAGCTTTTGGGTGCCGTTGCGTGCCTCCTCGGGACGCTCAAGAAACCTTAACGGATCGGTGGCGACCATACAGGTTGACACCAATCTCGACTGAGTCCAGACCCACCGGGCAATCACGGTCGAGGCTGTGCCGCCGCTCAGGAATTGAGGATCAGTCAGGCGTAGAACGTCCCGCTGCCGAAGCCGGTTCTCAAACCATGCCGTGATTTGTTCCTTGTACGGGAGGAAGACTTTCGCATGGGTAGCGAGTAAGTTTGGATCGGCCTCGGCGAGAAACGCCTCGGCCTGTCCATTCCGTACCGAGTCTATCAGCCGATCGATGAGTTCACTGGTCGCTATCAGAGTGTCGATCTCGGCCTTGCGCTTCTCGAGAGCCGGATGGCAGGCGAGGCGGGGATCACGTAACAGCCGCTTGACGGTGTCCACGTCTTTCTTTGAGATTGCTCGTTCCAGCTCCTCGATGGCCGCAACCTGCGCGCAGGCTTGCTTGTACCGCGTGCGGTGGTCGCGGGCATCGTGGCAGTCGTCAAGTAGTTCGCCGTCCCACAGGGCGATCCACTGCGCGTCCTGCTCATCGAGCGGCAGGGACTTGGAAATCGCGTCGAGGGCACGGAGCCGGTCACTGCGGTGGAGGGCCAATTCGCAACGAGCCGCCCTGGAAACGTCGGTGGGCCATGTGCCATCGCCACGAGCGCGCTCAGCGGCGGCGGCAATCGCCAGGTCGGATTGCGGCATCGCCCGCAATGCCTCCTCGAGCGCCTGTGATGCGGCAATACGCTGCTTCGCTTTGTTCACACGCTCTTGCAGACCTGCGCCATAGCCCGCTGGAAGGGTGGCCGCCGCGGCAACTACCTCGTGCTCCCCACCACGCCCGTGATCTGCATCGTCGATCTTCCGCTTCAATTCGGCAAACTTTATGAGCCGCTGTCGAGCCGCGGTCGCGCGCGAGCGGTACCTATCCGCCTCGGTGCAACCATCGAGCGACTGGGCAACGGCTTTCCATACCTTGATCAGCGCCTGGTCCGACTTCTCGTCTTCGCCGCGGGGCAAGCCTTTCAGATCACCTAGTGCTTTGAGACGGTGCAGAGCTAGCTCGGCGCGAGCGCGGTGCCTTTCGGCGTCGCGATGGCCCCCCAGGTCTGTGACGACCTTCCATGCCCCGGCGATTCTCTGCTCCGGCTCATTGTGCTGAACCGCCTGGTCGAGCAGATCGGCTGCCGTGATCCGCTGCTTCCAGGCCTCGGCCTTAACCCGGTATTCATCAGCCTCGGTCAACCCCTGAAGTTCCCGCCCATGCCCATCCCAGAGCGCCACCAGAAGTCGCCCGGCCGGGTCTGACTGTTCGGCACGTGCCAGCTCGCCGAGTAGCTTGACCGCCCCCTTCGCGGTCTTTGCCTTGGCTATCAGATCCGGATCGGCCCAGTCATCAATAAGGTCCGGCCGGTACGCCGCCGCGATTTCCCGGACCCCGCCGGTCCTTATCTTGTGTTCGAGCTGGTTGTGGCACTCAACCCGCTTGATCGCCTCCTGAACCTTTGGAGCCAGGTTGGCCGGAAACGTCTTGGACGCATACTTGCTACCCGTCGCCAGCTCATGAATCTGTCGCCAGTCGCCCGCCGCGATCACCTCGCGGAGGGGCCCAAAGATGTCGATGTCGAACGTGGGAATCTTCTCAAACGGCTCGTCCAGTGATTTCCTTAGCCGCTCGGTCCACTCGCGGACCATGCGGTCCTTCGCATTATGCATCAGATCGGGCCAGAGTTTGGATCGAGCAGGATCCTTGATGTCTTCCTTGGTGAACAGCAAATTCTCGATCCCTGGCCCGCCGATGTCGCGGTGCCAGAGCCCGGGGTCGTCGGCCACGGCCCTCAGCGCGATCAGGATTACCCAGGCCGAGAAGTTGTCTAACTCGGGCGATAATAGTTGTCCTGGCCGTTTTGGGTGTTGGTAGCCAGGCAGTCCGTCCTCCCACGCCTCGCGGTCCTTGTCGGTTTTCATCGAAGGCACGAACATGCAATCGTAGTCAACCAGCACCAGCCGGTCGTTGACCACCATGACGTTGCCGTGCTGCAGGTCGCCGTGCGCGATCTTGTGGGTGCGCAGCTCGCCGACCAGCTCGATCCAGGCGTCAGCCATCCGCTTGATCGCGCGGGAGTCGCCGCGCTCCACCGCTCCCTTCAGCCACTCACCGAGTGTTTCTCCCTCGACCCAGTCGAGTGTCTGAATCGGGAACCACCCTCCGTTGATCCGGATGCCCTCAGGATCGTACCCGAACTCGACGAGACAGCGGGGCCGTGCTTGCTGGAGATAGTCATGAACAATCTGATACCGAGCCTGTCGCTCTGGTTTAGGCGGGTTCATGAAGACTCGGACAGCCTTTGACCAAGAGCTGTTGTTCAAACGGTAGACGATGGCGTTTCCCCCCGCTCGACCGCGGGGAACCATCATCCGGTTCAACTCTGTGGCGCAGCTCTGGAGTTGAGTGTCCCGGAAGACGCGAGACGGGCTTTGCAGTGCACCACGGTAGTCCTCGATCGTGGGCCAGCTCATGAGACGACTCGCAGTTGGAAGTGGTCAAAGCGATGAGTCAGCGACAGAGGCGACTTCAACGCATCACGCAGTAACCGTGCATATGCAGCAACCAGAGTAGCGGCTCAAGGGAGCCGAACGGGGCTAGCGACCGGTCTGAGAAGTTATCGACCCCCAATTCATGCTCCTCAAGGCCGACAGAGCTGCTCGGAAAAAACATGTAGCGGCCTCCGAAATTCTCGCTGAGCTCGCGCTCGATGTTCCATCCTGGAAACATCTGGGGCAACGCCATGGCAGTGAGCTGGGACCGCTCGTGAACCAACCGGAGATTCGGAGTCAGGCCCATGGTCTCGCGCAGCTTGGCCACAAAAGGTACGGCCTGCGTCCCCATCGGGTTCTGGTTCACCAGCAGGTCGATCTTCGAGACACAAACGGCGATCGGAAGATCAATTGGCTTTTCCATGGGGATTCCCCGCATCGCATGCATCTCCTCGACAAACTCAGCCAGCGCACGGATCTGAGCCTCGATGCTCGTCCGTGCTTCCCGGCTGACTTGGGTCGGGTCAAGAAACAGAGTAAATCCCTCACAAAGCAAGGCGCGGCGGCGGAACTCGTTCTGCTGCGTCTCTCCGTCGATTCTGAACTGGGTCAAGTCGCCCGCGAAGTCGAACATATTCACCATGGTCCGGCTCTTACCAAGCGGATCGTTGTCATTGACGTGGAATGTCAACGGGTATGGAAGCCCATAAACTGTCGCGCTCGTGCGTCCACGGTTGTAGAGGACCTCCTCCACCATCTGGTCGAACCGCGCGTCCTCACGGGAAGGGATCTTCTTGATCTTCGATTCCACCATCACGTTCGCTTTCTTGATTTTGTCGTAGAGGATGAGCAGCCAATGGGTCTTGCCACTATAACGGATGCCCACAGTCGGAAAGCACAAACGGTGCTCGCGGATATAATTCTCCCGGATGTCGTATTCGCATGACTCGCACACGGCGAGCCGAGCCTTGGGCTGACGATGATCAACTGGTTCGGCGGACGCAGCATCTTCAATTTGTAGTGTGTCCTTCTTGAGGCACCTCGGACACATGCGGCTCTCCTCGTTGAGTCGCCTACGGCGTATCCTGCGAACAACCGTCAGGGGGACGACGATCGCCACAATGCTTACGCCGGAGCAGGTGAGCTTCGCCAGGCTCTCGCGGCGACCGGTCTCGCGGTTCTCAGCGATGAACAGGGCGAGCCGGTCGCGGTCACTCGCCAGCCCCTCGTTTAGCTGTTCGACTGCGGCCGCAATTCGGGCGGAGCTGCGCGCTGAAACCCGAATGGCCCGAAATTGTTCCTGCATATGTTCCGCGGCGGCCAACACACGGTCAATTGTCTGCTTTTGCTTGGGGTTATCCGCCTGCAAACCATACGTGACACGGCTGTAGCGAAGGCTCTCCATAACGTGCCGAAGCCGCTCGGATGCGGCGGAGTTGGCTTGCTCGGTCGCGGCAAGTTCTCGTCGCAGCTCGTCACGCCGCCCGGTCAATCCGGCGAGCCCCTGCCCTAATCTCCCGAGGAGGTCGGGGTTCAACGTTACGGCTTGACTGCTGCTGTCGTGCGCCGATCCGCATGCCAGAACCGCGGAGGCAAGGGCCAGCACGATGAGGCTAGGCCGACTTCCTAACGCACGAAGTCTCCAGCGGATCCGGTCTCGCGCCTCGTGCAGCGTGAGCAACAAGCCCGCAGTGACAGCTCCCACGCTCAAGAACGTCAGCAGCCCCCAGATCGTCCGTCCTTCACCGGTCTTGCGGGGCGATGTCCAGGATCGTCCGACCTGCTCCTCGGCCGCCGGAACCTCTTTGTCGTAGAATGCCAAGCTCCGCTCCGTAGCCTCGTGCCAGGCCCTCACCGCAGCCTCCTCGTCCTTCCGAGCGGTTTGAAGGAAGTCCGCCAACAGCGAACCGGTGGCCACCCCGGCAACACTGGATCGGTCGAAGGCCTGCTCCCATAATTCCGCACGAGCTGACAGCGGTTTGGAAGTGGAGTCGATGCCGACTGCCTCGTCCGGCCGCAGGAGCACTTCTTCGGCTCGTAGTTCCTCTGCCAGAGCTTCTGCCCTGATCAATTGGAGGCTCAGGTCAAAGCACTCGCGTCTGAGGCTTCCCTTTCCGTCTCCCGCCGAGTCTTCGGGTGGGGCCTGTGCCCCCACCGGCTGGGTTCCGACGAATGCCGCGTGCAGAAGACCCACCGCCAACAGGCCCCGCGCGAGCAATTTCATGGCTAGCCCCATTAGCCCAACCGAAGGCACTGGGTTCCGAGGCAACCGGGGCGCTATCACTTGAGCGCCGACGGCTGCCGATGGCCGGCATGCACCGTGAATGCCGCTCGCCGCTTACGACGCGACGAATGTAGCATTGTAAGAGCTCCTCTAAACTTATACTTGTTTCTTCATGCCATTACATTCTACCAACTGGGCAATTCCCTGTCAATCATCTAGTCACTCGCTCACGCTTGCTTCGGCTCTTGCCGTCTTCATAGCTGACGGGCTCTGTTTTCGCTGCCCGTCGGGAAACGGCTCTGGGAGCCGATCCAGCCTCTCGACCATGGCGACCGTTACGAGGATCCGCTCGATGCGGCGCTTTCGGCCGCAGGCTGGGGTGAGGTCACCGCTGGCGGCTCTCAACTCACCGATTCCAACGAGAAAGGTGTCGGGAACCGAAAGACGACTGTCTTGCATCAATGTGACCGATATGGGTTCCTGACATGTTATCCGCCTCCTGACACCTTGTCCGCCTCCCTGTGGACGCTCGGAGGCCGCGCAGGCTAAGCTGTGATCGTGGCAAAGCATCAACGTTACTGCCAGGTTGTCGGGGCGACGATTGGGCGATTCCATGCACGGCAATTCGGGCTCAACCGCCATACAGGCCCCTGAGCCGCCCGGCCAAGTCCTGCGGCTTACCCGTCGGGAAGAGGTCGCGCCGGCCGCGGAAGGCGACGAGATGGCTGCCCTCCGCGCGATCGTCGAGGGGACGGCGCGGGGCACGGGGGAGGTCTTCTTCCAGTCGCTCGTCAGGCACCTGGCCACGGCGATCGGGGTGGAGTATGCCTTCGTCGCCGAGTTCGCCGGCAAACGGACTCGGGTCCGGACCCTCGCCTACTGGGGAAAGGGGCAGATTCGCGAGAACGTCGAGTTCGACCTGGCCGGGACCCCCTGCGAGGATGTTGTGCGTGGGGGGCTATGCCATCATCCCTGCGCCGTCAAGGAGAGATTCCCGCACGATGACTCGCTGGTCGCCATGGGGATCGAGAGCTATCTGGGCGTGCCGCTGCTCGACGGCGATGAGAATGTACTCGGCCACTTGGCGGTGTTCGACGAGCGGCCCATGCCAGCCGAGCCTCGGCGTCTGTTCATCTTCCAGATCTTCGCCACCCGCGCCGCCGTCGAGCTTGAGAGGCTGAGGGTCGAGAAGCGACTTGTGGAGAGCGAGCAACGTTATCGAGACCTTTACGAAGAAGCGCCCAATGCCTACGTATCGCTCGGCAGAGACCGGCGGTTGATCAGTGTCAACCGCCGCGCAGCGCAGTTGCTCGGCTACTCCGCGGAGGAGCTGGAGGGTTCGCCCGTACTCGAACTCTTCGCCGAGTCGCCGCCCGGAAGGGCACGGGCCGAGCAGGCTATCCGCGCGTGTTTGGCTGGCGAGGAAGTCTCCGGGCTGGAGCTGCGAATGCGCCGCCGCGACGGCCGTCCGCTCTGGATCAGCCTGTGGATGCGGTCGATGCGCGGGACCGACGGACAAATGAGCGCCGCCCATTCGATCTGGGTCGACATCACCGACCACGTGCTGGGCGAGGCGGAACGAGCCCGGCTCCAGCAGCAGAACCTCTACCTTCAGGAGGAAATCAAGTCGGTCCACAACTTCGACGAGATCATCGGCCGCAGCCCCGAGCTGCTCGCCGTGCTCGACAAGGTCGCTCGCGTTGCCCCCACCGACGCCACCGTGCTCATCAACGGCGAGACCGGCACCGGCAAGGAGCTGATCGCCCGGGCCATTCACTCCACGAGCCGGAGGGCCGGTAAGCCGTTGATCAAGTTGAACTGCGCAGCGCTGCCCACGGGTCTTGTCGAGAGCGAGCTGTTTGGCCATGAGAAGGGCGCGTTCACCGGCGCGATCGCCCGCCGCATCGGTCGGTTCGAGATCTCCGATGGCGGGACACTCTTCCTTGACGAGGTCGGCGATCTGCCCGCGGAGGCGCAGGCCAAGCTGCTCCGCGTTCTCCAGGAACGTGAGTTCGAGCGGGTTGGAGGCCATACGCCGATCAAGGCCGACGTCCGCGTGATCGTGGCGACCAATCGTGACCTACTCAAAGCGGTTCGCGAGAAGACGTTCCGCGAAGATCTCTACTATCGCCTGGGCGTGTTCCCCATCCAGCTCCCAGCCCTTCGGGAGCGGACCGACGACATTCCTCTGCTGGTGCGGCTCTTCCTCGACAAATTCTCGACTCGGATCGGCAAACGCGTCGACGGGGTTAGCCGAGAGACGATGCAGCGGCTAACTGCCTATTCCTGGCCCGGCAATGTCCGCGAGCTGGAGAATATCCTCGAGCGCGCCGTCATCCTCGCGACCGGGCCCACGCTGGAGATCGGCCCGGACATTCTCGGCGAGCCCGTCTCGGCGACCGCTGCCGGCCCGCGCCTCGCCCTCGAAGATGTCGAGCGTAACCACATTCTCAACGTCCTCGGGCAGACAGGCTGGGTGATCGACGGGCCGAAGGGCGCGGCCACTCTCTTGGGTCTCCACCCCAACACCCTGCGGAGCCGGCTCAAGAAGCTTGGTATCGAGCGCGCGTCCCACGACCGCTCGTAGCGTCCCACGACATTTCGTGATTTCGCCCCACGGCGCAACGGCCGATCTCGTCCTCGGCAGAGGTTTCGTAAGTACCATCGCTGGCACGCCTTGCGAACGTTACAGAGAGATTCTTCGCGCTTCGGCGTCCGAGTTGCCTTTTCACCTTTGGCCGAGGTCACCGCCGAGGGGAGCCATGTTAAGGATCATTACGACCCATCGCGATCAGGCCACGAGGACCTTCAAGCTCGAAGGCAAGCTACTAGACCGACTTTTCGTATTCGATAGCCTAAGAAGTTGACTGATGCGCTAGAATTACCCGGCTTCGCTAGCTTCGCTCTTGGCAAATTCCATGTGGTATCCGCAGACACGAGATCCTCATCGCCCC
>JBAUOX010000723.1:0-1903 GCA_049579985.1 Isosphaeraceae bacterium
AGGCGCTTTGCGAACACCTCGATACACTCGCGGAGAAGGTCATCGCAGAATCCATCTCCGGAGACACTTCCGAAGCCGAAGAGATCGGCGGACAGCTCACGGGGTAGGTCGTCAGCTCCCTGCTCTGGACCGCCGCCCTATCCGGCTCTCCAGCCGATTCGCTTCGCTTGTTGCTGAGCTTGATATCGTCAGACGGCTGTTCGCGCCGCCAAGGCGTCCGACCTGGCTCAAAGTGGATTGTTGTATTATTGTGTCCAGGGTGGCATCAGATGTTTTCGATCGGGTGAAGCATGTCTGTTCGAATGATCGACTTGCTGCCCGCTCTCTACGAGCGGGATGAAACGGCCTGGCTGGAAGCTATGGCCGAACTGGCCCGCGACGGGCGGGCCGAGGATCTCGATCTTGGCCACCTCGCGGAGTACCTGTTCGATATGGCGCGGCGGGATCGGCGGGAAGTGGAGAGTCGCCTCGCAGTATTGCTAAGTCACCTCCTGAAGTGGACCTATCAACCCGATCGTCGGTCGCGAGGCTGGAGAGCCACCGTGATCGAACAAAGGCAGGAATTGAACCGGCTTGCCGGCCAAGGTGTGCTCCGGAATCATGCCCAGGAAGTTCTCGCCGACGTCTACACAGAGGCGGTCGAGCGTGCGGCCGCGGAGACAGGCGCATCGCGCGACCGCTTCCCGGCAGAGTGCCCATATACGCTCGACGAGCTGCTCACGGTCGGGTTGCCCGAGGCCGACGCCTGAGCTGGTGCTGCAGCGGACCGGCCCGCCGATGTCGGCTCCGCAGTCATCGAAGCTGGTCTCGCGGGACTGGAGCATTGAAAATGGTCAACGCGAATTGCTCGAGATTCCGCGGGTGATGAGGAGTTCGGTCCGGCGTGCTCAGGAGCCGGCGCGGGCTGCGGCAAGCCGCGTGACGAAGGCCGAGTGCTCCGTCGTCGCCAGCCCGCGGTCGAGGATCTCGCGGAGCCGGCGGGTATTCCCCTCGATCAATGCCCGGGGATCCAGCCAGAGCCCGGGGAAAGATTCCGAACGGAATATGCCTTCGGAATCGGGCGGCAATCCGATGAGACGTCCCTCGCGCAGGAAAAACCAGAGAACTTCGTCGGGGCCAAACGCACGGACAACGTACTCGAGAACGCCGGCACGCTCATAATCGTCGAACTTGGGACCGAGATCGGTGTAACGCGTTGTATGAGAGACTTCGACGATCAGTTCGGGAACCCCGCGGACGAACCGCCGGTCGGCCTGGGTGCGGCCGCCGTACTCGGGCAAGATCCGGAGCTGCACATCGGGCTGTGGCTCTCGCCTAACATCAAGCACGGTGGATGCGTTGTCCACGACATCAACACCCGGAGTATTCTCCTGGTAGTAACTGAGCCACACGTGCGTCGGCACCGTGGCGCGAGCGTGCTCGGGACCGACGGGGCTCGGCATGTGGACAACTCCGTTGATCAACTCCGCACGGGTGCCCAGGGGCATTTGCTCGTAGCGCTCGTGGAACGTCGCCTGGTCGAGGCGCTGGCCTTCCACAAGGGGAGCTAGAGTCGCAGTACACGCGGATCGCTCGATCGTGCTCATGGATGGCACCCTCCTCATGCAAGATATGGCCCTGCAGGCAGGCAGTCAACTCGAGACTGGATACCGCGCCGGCTCGGGTCGCTGAGCGTCCTGGTTTTTCGTAAAATGGGAGCACGCGGTTCCGGGCTGGGCTGCCAAGGCAGCCCGAAATCGACCGGGCCAGACCGCGTTTCCGGCATCCTGGAGGCTAATACGGTTGATCGAGAGCCCTCCTGCTGCGGCGCGGCGGCTGATCTTTCTGGGAACCGGAACGTCCACGGGCGTTCCGGTCCTGGGGTGTGATTGCTCGGTCTGCACCTCGAGCGATCCGCGCAACC
>JBAUOX010000724.1:0-7730 GCA_049579985.1 Isosphaeraceae bacterium
TCGCCCACCCGGATGCCGCTCTTGCGCACGGCCACTCCCTCGAGCACCCCGGGCGCATCGGCGTAGCGGGCCCTGAGGTAGACCTGGTCGCGCAGCAGGGCCGGCGATTCCCCGAACCAGACGATCAACATGGTCAAGACCAGCCCGGCCACGATCACGAACATGCCGATCCGGAACTGCATGACGCGTTCGTTCATCAATTTCTTCGCCGCGGATACCCCCGACTTCAGTCGTGGGGAGGAGCGGCGCCCCCGCATGTTGAAAGAAATAAACGTTGCTAGATAACCGGGCCGTTCCCCGGTACGATTGTGGCATCGGCTGAAGACACTCCCCTCGCGGGGAGCCCCGGTTCAAACACAGCCGTCAGGACACGCTGCAAGGCGCTCCGAGCACAGCCAGATCAGCAATGGTTTGGCTTGGGCCCCCGTAAGTGGGCCTCAAAACTGGCGGTCAATGACCTGGGCTGGAACCCCGGCGAGATCAGCCGGAAAAGCCCCGCCCTTCAGGGCTGGGGATCTAACTTACTTTCCCACTGTCCCTTGACTCAATGTTTCTGGTGGTTGGTTGCTCAGGATGTTCATCGTCAACCAGCGTTGGCGCGAAGCTGAGCCAGCTCGCGGAGCCGCTCGCCGGCCTCGCCGCGCACGAACTGGCGAACGCGCGGGTCGGCAGCGTTCTCGACGTCCTCGGGTGGGCCGTCGTAGATGATCTGGGGCTCGTTCGGCGCCAGCCGGGCCAGCGGATAGAGCATGACCACGCGGTCGGCCACCTTGGTCACGGTTTTCATGTCGTGGGTCACGACCACGCCCGTGGTTTTCTTGTTCTGCTGGGTCTGGAGAATCAGCTCGTTGATCACGTCGCTCATGATCGGGTCAAGCCCGGTGGTGGGCTCGTCGTAAAGCATGACCTCCGGGTTCAAGGCCAGGGCCCGGGCCAGACCCACCCGTTTCCGCTGGCCGCCGGAGAGCTCGGCCGGCTTCTTGCGCTCCAGGCCCGGGGGAAGGCCCACCTCCTGGAGACGATCGGCAACGAGGGTCCGGATCTCGTCCTCGCCGCAGATGTGGTGCTCGCGCAGGCCGAAGGCCACATTATCGTAGATCGTCAGGCTGTCGAAGAGCGCGGCCATCTGAAACAGGAACCCGAACCGCAGCCGCAGCTTGACAAGCTGCTTGCCGCCCAGTCGGTTGACGTCCATGCCGTCGAACCAGACGCCTCCCTCGGTGGGATGAAGCAGCCCGATGATCAGTTTGAGCATCACGGTCTTGCCGCAGCCGCTCTCGCCGATGATGCAGACCGTCTCGCCGCGGCGGATGGTCAGGTTGATGCCACGGAGGACGCTCTGCGTCCGGAACCGCATGCACAGATCGCGGATCTCGATCAGATCCTTGCGGCTGGCCCCATCGACAGTTGCCCCGTCACTCATATCAACCCTTGGGCCTGCGGCCAGATCGATCGGTAGACGGTGTTCCAGCTCAGCCCCAGGACGAAGTCGAGGAAGAGGATGGCGATGAACGAGAAGACGAAGGCCTCGGTCGCGGCCTTGCCCACCCCTTCGGCCCCCGCGCTCGAGTTGAACCCGCGATGGCAACTGATCAGTGCGATCGCGGCGCCGAAGAAGTAGCTCTTGAAGACTCCGGCGAAGATGTCCAGGCTCTCGACGAAGTCGCGCGAGTGTTTCCAGTAGGCAAAGGAGTCCACTCCCAGGATCTGGGTCGCCACGACGGCACCCCCGATCACTCCCATGAAGTCGGCCATCAAGGTCAAGAGCGGGATCAAGAGCAGACAGGCAAGGAAACGGGGCGTAACCAGGTAATAAATCGGGTTCGTGCCCAGGGCGGTCAGTGCGTCGATCTGCTCGGTGACCCGCATTGTGCCGAGCTCGGCGGCCATGGACGATCCGATCCGCCCCGCCAGCATGGTCGCCGCCAGGACGGGGCCCAGCTCCTTGACGATCGAGATGTTGATCACCGACCCCAACCGGGTGGCCAGCCCCATCATCTGAAACGAATGATAAGCCTGGACAGCGAGCACCATGCCGATGAAGGTTCCCGTGATCGCCACCACCGAGACGCTCTGGACGCCGATGGCGTAGAAGATCGGCACCAGCACCGACCACCGCGGCCGTCGGCGAAAGATCCAGATCAAGGTGAGGATCGAGAACTCGCCGACGTCGCCGATCTCGGCGACCGTATCGAAGACCTGCTCGCCCAGCCGATGGACCGGCGTGGACGGGGGCGGGTCGAGATTCGCCTGAGGACTAGCTTGGGCAACGGCCATCCCACGACGACTCCAACGAGCCTTCCTCCGGCCGGCGGAAAGTCGCCAGACGGCCATGGCCGCGTCGGTTCAGACGCAGTCATCCGGGCCGGGAAACTCGTCTCCAACATCCCGGCCACATTCATTCTTGGCTTTCCCGGGTAAATTGGCAAGTCCGACCTGGAAGATAGAAATACAGATATCTACATTGATTGTAAGTTGCTTGAAGATCATCAGTTATGCTCTCTCCCACGGCTGCCGGGCGGCGCCGCGCAAGGTCGGCGAAGGTGCGAACGCCGGGGTTGCTCGCGGGCATGGATGCGCGGTGGTGTAGGGTGACGGTCCAGGCGTGCAGGGCCGGTTTCTGAGATCAGGCATTCGGCATCGACTGGAACGCGATTCACAGCCCCAACTGCTTGAGCCGGTCTTCCAGCATTTGCTCGATCATCTGGGCGGTCTGGCGGTAGTTGTGATGGTCCGAGCCGATGGGGTCGGGAACGTCGCCTCCCCGTGGGTCGAGGAGGTGGCTGTGCGACTGGACCTCGGGGACGGCGTCGAGCAGGGCTTCGAGATGGTCGGCCGTCATGGCGAAGATGCAGTCGGCCTGGCGCACCAGGTCGAGTGTCACCCGGCGGCTGCGATGGTTTTCCAGCGAACCACCCATGTCGCGGAGCACGTCGATTGCATGAGAGGCCGCGGGGGACCCGGTCGCCGCGGCCACGCCCGCCGACTGCACAGCGTAGCCGCGTTCCTCGATCTGTTCGGCCGGACAGTCCAGCCGCCGCGCCAGCATCAGCTTGCAGATGGCTTCGGCCATGGGACTGCGGCAGGTGTTGCCGGTGCAGATGAAGAGGATGATCAGTCCCGACATCTGGGTGACGGTCCTGGAATCGATGACCCCTTCGCGTTCGATCGTCCATCGCTGCTCGTCGATCCGCACCAGGGTGCAGAGCTGCCCACACTGCGTTGGTCCCGAGTCGATCACCATGTCGAGCCCGGCAAGACCGCGCAGCGGGTCGGCAGTGATCGCCGGGGGCCGGTCGGCAAAGCCGACAGCCCCCAGCACCAGGGGGGCGGGCGTCAGTTCAAGCACATCGCGCAAGAATGGTTCGGCGGAGCTGCGCAGGGCCAGCCCGCCAGCCGGCGCGATGACCTGCCGGACCCTGGGGGGAAGGCGGCCAAACAGGCCGTCGGTCAATGCCGGCGGGAAGACCAGGGTCAGAGGCCCGGGCCAGAGCCGCCAGGCCAGGCGGCGGCCGACCTGTGAGATTCCCGGCACCCAGTCGGTGCACTCCTGGGCGCCCTTGACCATGAGTGTGAGCGGCTGCGAGTCCGGAGTACCGCCCAGCCGGCGCAGCCGTGCCAGACCCTCCGCGTGCAATGCGCTGGCGGCGAGTGTGTACACGGTCTCGGTCGCCAGGCCGATGACTCCCCCCTGGGCCAGGGAAGCGACCGTTTGATGGACCACGTCGCGCGGATCGTCGCAGTGGAGAAGATCGATCCACTGGGCCGTTAGTGAGGCGTCAGTCATCAGAACCCATCATCGCGGCGGAAGGGAGATCGACCGTTAGTCCAGCTCGTGATTGCATGAGCGGAGATTGGCTAGCTGATCGAGAAACTGTCGCAAATCATACCCGCGGCCGGAGAGGGAGGAAACGGCATCGTACCGGCCGGGTACGCGACGGTTCCGTCACGCCGTGCCCGCGGCCGTGACGAAAGGGGCGACGACGGATCAAAAAAGCAAGGTCAAGCCCTCGATTTCTCGAACTTCCGCGTAGATGGCCCGGACCTGCTCGGCGGTCTGCACGGTGATATCGAGCGTCAGTGCGATGTGGCGGCCGCCGGGGGTGGTCCGGACGGAGTAGTCCAGGTCCGAGCGCGCCGGAAGCTGAGAAACGACCGTCTCGACCACCCGCCGCTCAAAGTCGTGAGCGGCCCGCCCGATGGCCTTGATCCGGTAAACGCCAGGGAAAGGATGAGTCGATTCGAGAAGCTCTACGGATGGGCGATGATCGACGTGAGAGCGCATCGAGGGCCGATGATCGGCGCTTGGTTCCATTGCTAGCTCCGTGCCGGTTCCGAAGACCATCAAGACAGGGATTACCTTCTATCATACCGGACCGGGGCGAGCTCGGACAAATCCTCCGAGTGCTTTTTTCAAAGCCGATACCAAAACAAATAGCCCCGACGCTCGTCCAGGGCCAACGGCGGGGCACTTGTGGCTGCTCGATAATCGTTCCCGGGCCTTGCGCTGGTCGAGCTCGATCTGGCGGCATGGCGGGAAGTCGGCGCACTGCGGCGAGAGAAAAAAATGGAGGGCGTTCTATTTCTTGCGATGACGGATCCGACTGCGCATCCGGCGTTTCTTGCGGCCGACTTTGCGGCGGCCTTTACCTCGGCGACGACTGGCCATGCGTTCTCCTCAGGGCTTTCGAAATCGTTTGCGTGCACGACGCTCCCACGACGTTCATGGCTTCTCTTGGAGGAAACCATAAACTATAACCGATTGCTGGCCCGACCTCAAGAGCTTTCCTGGCTTCACAGCTCTGAAGAATACGCCTGGTCGAATTCTACCAGGCGGCCAGCGCCCGGCCAGGGCGGACAGCTGTGGGCGCACCGGAAGGGAGCTCGGCGGGGTGGCGAGCGGCGGGGCGTGAGTTTTCTTGCGGCTGTTACCTGGAGACCCGGAAAACGCTCGGCTACGGGCTAAGAACTATCGAGGCGGATTTATAGAAATCCTATCGTCACCCCATCAGCGTCGGTAGCACATAAGGCCCCTTGGGGATCACCGCGATTGTCGCTTCGGGGCCGTATTCGGCCAGCGAGCTGGCCAGGGCTTGCTCCACGCTGGGGGCGTGCTCCACAAAGCAGCGGGCGAGGACCTCGGAGGAGAGACCGTCGGTGACGATCTTCACGCGGGCCTTGCGGCGCACCTTGGCCAGCTCTTCGACTTGCCACTGATCCATCACGAAGTAATCCTTGTCGAGGATTCGCTCCATGAAGAATTCGAGCGAGGGTATCTCCCGGAAAATGGATTGGAGCTCCGGGCTGCCGATGCCCTCGGACAGGCTGGCCGCCATGATGATGGTGCCGCCCTGCTTGACGATCGGCAGGCAGCCGCTCAGTCCCTTGACCGACTGGTAGAACGTGGTGTCGAGGGGATGGCCGGCCGAGCTTGTCACCACGATGTCGACGGGCTGGGCCACCGGCGCACGGACGATGCCATCAATAAACCGGACCGCGGCCAGGAACGCCTGCTCCATGTCGCCGGCCACCACCGAGGTCACCCTGCGCTGGCTGTCGATCGTCACGTTGACGATGAAGTCGCAGCCGGCCATGCGGGCGATCCGCGTGTTTTCCTCGTGGACCGGGTTGCCTTCGAGAATGCCGCAATCGGCATTCGGATGCTCCAGGAGCTCCGGACTGTGCCACCGCTTGACCGTCTCGATGGAGGCAATGCCCGGACAGATCAGCTTGCGGCCGCCCGAGTAGCCGGCCATGAGGTGCGGCTCGACCAGCCCCGTGGCGATCTTGAGGTCGGCGCCCAGGTAACGCGAGTCGATCCATGCCGGAATTCCCCGGGGCGTCGTTCCAACCAGCGTATGTTCCTCGAGCCTGGCGCCGTGATGGTCCTCCACACGATAAGCCGAGGCGATTTCCTCCCCCAGCATCTCGACCTTTTCGGCCTGTGTGCTGGGCCTGTGCAGACCGGTCGCGACCAGGATCAAGACCCCCTCACGCGAGATTCCCACCTCATGCAAGACCTTCAGCATGGGGCCCAGGATCGTGCGATTGGGCACCGGCCGGGTGATGTCGCAGACGAGGATACAGGCGCTCTTGCGACCCCGGGCAATCTCGCGCAAGGGCGGCGTGCCGATGGGAGTCTCGATCGCCGCGGCCACGGCCTTCTCGGGGTCTTCCAGAGGGGTGACATCGCCAATGGTCAGAGGGCCGACCACGCGCTCCGCCGGCAATTCCACCGGCAGGCCCGTCCGGCCATAGTCAAGCGTGACCTTGAGAGTTTTCATGAGCTGCATCAAATCGGTAGACAGAGAGAAGTTGGACGGGTGAAAGCAGGTACGGATAGATTCATACGGAGCTGGTAATCCCCGAATGCCTCGTCGGTCATGATGTCCGAGCCCCGGCCGTCGTCGCCGCAGAGCAAGGCCGCGGCAGGAGAGCCTCCCGAACCCACGGGGAGGAGCTTGCCGGGATTGGACGGGTCCATCCGAACATCATCGCAAATGACCCATCAATTTCTTCGCGGCGGGGACCCCTGCCTTCAGGCATGGGGAGGAGCCGCGCCTCCGTTTGCAAGAGAAAAGAAAAAACAGAAACCGGCGCGTCTCCCGACGTGGCCGGATGAATGACCGGAAGGTGCCGACATGCGGCCGGGCCGGGCCCCCGAAGGGGTGGGCCCGTATTCTCTCCTCGGGGTTGCGAGGCAGGCTTAGATCCCGAAGGATCGTCGGCTTGGGCGCGGCCAGCAGCGGTCCGGACTGGAGAAGCATCCGGGACGTGCTTTCGGTAGCCCGCTTCGCGTCTGCTCTGGTGCCGAAACATCAAAGCCCCCTAGTCAACACTTGCGTCAGATTAGCCCTTCTCCAAGCCCCTAGCTTTAGCTATGGGGTCGTTGACACCTTCTTGGCATCGGGATTGCAGTATTTCCAGCCTGCGAGATTGTTGCCGTTGAACAGCGGTTTCCAGCCGTCCCTGCTGGAGTATTGCTCCGCCCGCGGTTGCGGCGGGGCAGCCGGGGCGGCTGCCGTGCCGGCGAGAAATGCCAGCATGACGACCGAGCAGATTCCGGGATTCCTTGACGTGCACTGCATTCGACGTTACTCCAGGAAGGGGAGGAGTGAGCCTCCCGGCGCCCGAACGATTACGCATTGTCCTGAGAATAACACACAAGTTCGATCCAGACACCAGGGCCGTCAGTTCTCTGGCCCAATGCGAGCGGAGCAACCACCGATGACACAGTCGACTCCGAACCTCGATCGACGCACCTTCATCCAGGCCGGCGCTGCCGGCCTGGCCGCGGCCTCGCTGGTCACTTCCGCCCAGGCGGCACAGGACAAGAGCCCCGGCGGCATTCCGCTGCGCCCGCTAGGACGGACGGGCGAGAAGGTGACCATGATCGGCCTGGGCGGTTTTCACGCCGCAGTTCCCGAGCCCGAATCAAACAGCCTGCGCCTGATCCAGCGCGCCGTCGACGAGGGGATCACCTTCCTTGACAATGCCTGGGACTACATGGACGGCAAGGCCGAGGAACGCATGGGCAAGGCGATCTCGCAGGGAGGCCGGCGCGACAAGATCTTCCTCATGACCAAGTGCTGCGGCCGCACCGCCAAGGACGCCCAGTCCAACCTCGAAGACAGTCTCCGCCGGCTGCGGACCGATCATCTCGACCTCTGGCAGTTCCACGAGATCAATTACGACAACGATCCCGACTGGGTCTTCGCGCCCGGCGGCGC
>JBAUOX010000725.1:0-3089 GCA_049579985.1 Isosphaeraceae bacterium
CCGACTCCAGAAGCACTTCCATAACGGGCTCTTTCCCAGTTGCCAATCACCTGTGTTGTTCGGTCTCCGTCCCTTCGCGTATCTTACACCTGTGCTCTTCGGTGCGTCACCGCTTTTTGGGATCGGACCCTCCTCAACATGTTTCCCGAGAAGGAACTCGAAGACCTACTGCGGCTCGTCGAACGGCTCACGGCACGCATCTCGACCATCGACGACCTGGGGCTCCTTGACGCCAGTGTCCTTGGCGAGGTCGTCCATCCCCGTACGTTCAACACTCTCCGACGGATCTTGGAGGGTGACAACACGGCCCTCGACGAGGAGGAGGAGCGGGCGGAACTTGCCGGTCCCGAGAAGCTCCTCAGAGACCTGAAGGACATGCTGAACCGGGACGGTGCCGACCAGATGATCGACCTCCCGAATGGCATCCACTCAGGGCTTCGTCGGGACAAGTGCCACGGGATGTTCTTCTACTTCCAGGCCCCAAGAACCGACGGGATCGGAAGGAGGCATTTCTGGCGATACATTGACGGAAAGACTCATGAAATCCTGGAGAACCGCTTCGAGATCGCCGACCGCATCGCATGCCTTCCCGACGAGCCCAGGTATGTCGGACACCTCGATGTCTTTGCCCTGCAAGACAAGGTGGTCGAACACATCCTGAATGCCGAGCAGGAAGCGGCGGCGAAGGCCGTTGCGCCCACGGCTGTCGATCCGATCCTGCAGACCGTGACCGAGGAACTCAAGAACTCGCTGCGCCGTAGGACGATCGACCGGGAGCGTGCGAAGACGTGCATTGCGTTCCTCGGGCAGGCGATGGGACGGGCTCTGCACTTGAAGCTGAGAGAGATCTACGAGCAATGGGCTTCGTCCCATGACGACACGGGGTTGCTATCGGCAGTCTGTGTGCTGGCTGATCAGTTTGCGAAGGATCGCCAGCCCGGCCCGAGCCTCAATCGTCTGGAGCGGAACGACCTGGACTTGATCTGTTACGAGTACCTCACGGCATAGAGAATTCGATAGCGAATACGGAGAAGCGAGCCCGACTCTTGCCTCATCCTTCGTGGCGAATCGTTTCTTTGAGCCGCTTGACCGTTGCCACAAGCTCATCGAGATGCCCTTCGATGACACGCAGAGGGTCCAAAGCCAGATCAACCTTTGACGGACAGCCGGGGGGCAACGGACGGTCGCTGGTCAAGGACTCTTGCGCTTCCGGGACATGTGAGTTCACGACGTCGAGCAGCGTCTTCGTATCGTTGATCAGACGGGCCGCTTCATCGGCGACAGACCGGGGTATTGTCGGTTCTTCTTCGGAATCGGGGAAGAACAGTTCCTCACCGATCTGTTGACAGCTTGGGTTCGTGAGTTCGGCCTCAACGTCACTGAATTCGACATTATCGAAATCGTCGATCCAAGCTGTTGCTGTCCCCTCGAGCGTCTCACCGGTCTGCTTTTCGTTCTCATCAAGGCCATTGGCCTTGAACGAGAACCCGACCTCGATTCGATCATTACCCTCGAC
The DNA here is from genome assembly GCA_049579985.1 of Isosphaeraceae bacterium. GTDB lineage: Bacteria > Planctomycetota > Planctomycetia > Isosphaerales > Isosphaeraceae > Aquisphaera. The sequence goes on from JBAUOX010000725.1 coordinate 1,517, forward strand.
CTTGTAGTTCAGGACGGAGAATCCCTGCATGTACCATCGGTGGGTGTCCGTGGTCTCCTGGGCTTTCGTGACAGGCTCTTCGTCCATCACGTTATCCCACCGTACTGAAAGGAACTCCTCAATCTCCGATCGCTGGCTGTCTTCGTCGCCAGAAATGTAATCCAGAAGGGGCATGCGCTGCCTCTTTCGTGACCTGAAGATTCCTCGATCCCAGTCTTCCCGCCGTTGGGAAGCATGGGGAGATCGGGCTTTCTCAAACTTACTCTAGTACATGCGGGCGTCAATTAGAACAAGGGCAGGGTCCGTGTTTGCGATCGCGGGAAGGGACCACCCACAATTCGAATCGCGATCGGCCCCCGAAAAGGCGGAATAAGAACGGGCATCGCGAGGTTCATACATCGCGGAAAACGTCTTCCACCGCTTCATCGCCGCGGCCCCATTGAAGAATCGCTCCGGGCCCTCGCAACTGTAGGCGTGAGGCGTGAGGCGTCGAGCGTGGGGCGTGGAGCGTGAGGCGTGGAGCATGGAGCGTTATCTCCCTCCGTTCGGCCATTACCCGAATGGGCAGGCAAATCGTAGGTTGGTGGCGCAGGCCCCGGGCCCGAAAGGAGCATTCGTCCCCGACTCTTCCGAGCCCAGGCGGGTTGACACCAAACCTCTGACGAGGGACGCTCCATTGCCCGTGCGGGGTACGAGGTGGGGGATCGGATTGTCCGATCGCGGTGACCTGGGGCTGGCGCATCTAGGCTGGTTCGGGCACGGTCTCCTGACCTGTCCGTCCTTTGCTACCAACGGTCTCCCAGTCCCCGACCGTAGGCGCATCACCTGAGCGTGGGGTAAGAACCCCACCTGCCTCTGACTGGCCGGGGACGTGGTCTGGCGCCACGGAATGTGACTCCACTTGAAGAAGCTCGTTGCGACGGGTCCGTATTCCCGGCGTGGCTTGACTCTTATAATGCAACTTGTGAGCTGGGAGGTAGTTGACACTGAAAACCGGCTCCAACAGATTCTTCTTTCGCGGAGCGGTTCCGGTTTTCATGCAGGGCAGCACGAACAAGAGTTAGGCGGTGGGGGCGGTTTGATACAATGAGAGGCTGACGACTTGCCGGCCCAGGGGAGCGCATGGCTAAGACAAAGAAAAAGCCTGCGACACCTTCAAACCCGTCCCAGCCGCAGATTTTTGAGGCAAGTCTTGGGACAAATGGTTCGGTGGTCAAAGGGCCGGCCATCACGCAAGCACAGGCTGAAGTGAGGAGGAAGGCAGGGCAAGATGTTGTAGTGTGTGGCTCGGATCTCCCCTCAAACCGTAGATTGGCGCAAGCGATAGAGAGAAGCGCCAATGGCAGCGTCAAGCGGTGCCCGCCAGACGCGAGCAGCGGTTCGAGCTCGCTGCCCCACTACCAACCAGATCCAAGGCCTCCGGCAGGGCACACATTCTATGAAACCCCCTGACTCTACCGGATTGCAGGTTGGCGGTTTCTGAAGCCCATCAGTGAGGTGGACGCCATAAGATTGTGGAGCCAATGTTCATGATAGCGTTTGCCGTTGAGTCGATGGGCGGGACTGTCGTGGG
>JBAUOX010000726.1:0-16949 GCA_049579985.1 Isosphaeraceae bacterium
GCGTGAATTCTGGAATGATTTGAGTCGCGTGACGCGGCTGACGTGTTGTAAGGTGGAATGAGGCTTGCGACTCAATCTTCAGAGTCAAGACACTTGGTCCGACCCGACCTTCCTTTCAGGACTCGCAACTCATGGCTGCGCATCTCAGAGGCGTGGGAGTCTCCCTGGCCCTTTTTCTGGGGCTGAGCACTTTCTGCTGGAGCTTGCATTCGACCAACGGTCAAGAGCCGGTGAATCAGAACGCCACACCGTCCGCGAACCAAGCACCCAGTCAACGGGCCCAGACGGCCTACCCGGGGGTACCGGACCACGTCCGGCCCCAGGCGTATCATCCTCAGCAGCGCCGCAGTATCGTCCACCACTATCCCTACCCCTATCCGGGGTATTACAACAACGATGACACGGCCGGTTTCCGCAATCCGGGTGGCGTGGGCAAGTATGCGGAGTACTATCCTCCGGGAAACCAGTTCCAGGTGCAGGGTGGCGATCCGGTGCGCGTTGCCCAGTTCGGCGTGGGAAGCGGCTATCCCAGCCGCTCCGAGCAGATGGCTGCCCAGCAGATTGGCATCTCGCGCTACAATTCGATCCAGAATCACATCGACAACTACGCCAGGCCCACCTTCGGCTTCGGATTCGGAGTCGGCGGGTTCGGCGGGTTCTGGTGAGCCTGGCCTGGTGTAAGCTCACTCGTCCTCGAGGCCCGCGCGCGACTTCTGGTACTTCTCGACGATCTGCTGCTGGACGTTCGGCGGGACGGGCTCGTAACCGCGCAATTCCATGGTGAATGAGCCCTGCCCGGCCGTCATGCTCTTGAGGTTGGTGGCGTACGAGAGCATCTCGGCGAGCGGAACGATCGCCTGGATGACCTGGAGGCCGCCGGGAATAGCGTCCATGCCGGAAATGTGGCCGCGGCGGGTGGACATATCCGCGGAGATGTCGCCGAAGTGCGCCGCGGGAACCGTCACGTCGACCGAGACGATCGGCTCGAGCAGCACTGGCCCGGCCTTCTCGAAAGCCTTTCGGAACGCGGTGGCCGCGGCGGTCTTGAACGCCTGCTCCGAACTGTCGACCGGGTGATCCTTGCCGAAATAGACTTCGACCTCGAAGTCGACGACCTGGTTGCCCGAGATCACTCCCTTTTCCATCTGCTCGCGCACCCCCTTTTCGACGGCGGGGATGTACTGGCCGGGGATGGTGCCTCCCTTGACGGCGTTCACGAAGCTAAATCCCTTGCCCCGGTCGAGTGGCCGCACCCGCAGGTGGACCTCGCCGAACTGGCCGCGGCCGCCGGTTTGCTTCTTGTGGCGGTGGTCGGCCTCGGCATTGGCCGTGATCGTCTCGAGGTAGGGCACGTGCGGAATGTGCGTCGTCATCTCGAGCTTGTAGCGGTTCTTGAGCCGCTGCTGAATGACGTCGAGATGAAGATCGCTCATTCCTGAGATCACCAGCTCATGGGTCTGGACATCGCGGCGGATCGAGAATGTCGGGTCCTCATCGGCGATCTTGGCAAGCCCGGCCGAGATCTTCGCCTCGTCTTCGCGCGCCCTGGGCTGGACGGCCCGGGGAACCATCGGGGTCGGGAACTTGATCGGCCGGACCTTGAGCTGGGCGACCGTCGTATTGCCGCCGACGTTGCTCAGGGTGTCGGAAACATGAAGCTCCTCGAACTTGGCAATCGCCACGATATCGCCGGCGATGGCCTCGGACACCTCTTCCTGCTGCTTGCCCTGAAGCACGTAGATGTGGCCCGCCTTGCCGGTCTTGCCGCTGCGGAGGTTGATCAGCGTCGTCTCGGGCGTGATCCGGCCGCTCAGGATTCGCAGGTAGCCCATCTTGCCCATGAACTGGTCGTTGGTGGTCTTGAACACCTGGGCCACCAGCGTGCCCTCCTCGGCGGGCAGGATCTCCTCCTCTTCCGCGCCGGCCTGGCCGTCGCCCCGGGTGCCGAACCGGTGCACGTCGGCAGGGCTCAGACCGCAGGTGGAGATCAGGTCGAGCAGCTCTTTGACGCCCATGTCCTTGCGAGTGCAGACGCACAGGACAGGAACGAGTTTCCCGGAGGCGATCGCATCGTGGGCGGCCCTGCGCAGCTCTTCGACCCCGATCGAGTCTCCTTCCAGGTAACGCATCATGAGCTCTTCGTCGCTCTCGACGATCTGCTCGACGACCATCTGATAGGCCTCGGTCGGAGGCAGCGGACAATCGGGCGGGTTTTCGTCGTGCTCTTTGAGTACGTCGATCACGCCGGAGAACGTGGTCCCGTGGCCAACTGGTACGTTGAACGGGACGCACTGCGAGCCGAAGTTCTCACGAATCGCCTCCAGGTCCGCGCGGTAGTCCACATTTTCCGCGTCCATCTTGGTGATGGCGACGAACCGCCCCAGCCCGAGCCGCCGCGCCTCCTGGAACAGCCGGCGCGTGTTGACCTCGATGCCGGCGGGTCCTGAGACGGCCAGCACCACGTTTTCCACGGCCGCGAGTGCGCTCAAGGCATTGCCGATGAAATCGGGATAGCCGGGAGAATCCACCAGGTGGACCTGCTTGCCGTTCCAGGCCAGATGCCCAAGGTGGCAATCGATCGTGAAATGCCTGCGCTTTTCCTCGTCATCAATATCCAGGGTGCTGGTGCCCTCGTCCACCGATCCCTTGCGCGCGATGGCGCCGGCCGCGAAGAGCAGGGCGTCGGCAAGGCTGGTCTTGCCCGACGCCCCATGTCCGGCCAGGGCGACGTTGCGGATGTCGGCGATGTGATAAGTCGTGGTCATGGAATCTGATCTCCGGTTCGGCGGTTGTGCTGCCTTGGGGACGAGTCTAACCGTGATGCGTCATGTTGGCGAAGCGGTCTGACGATTACCTCCTGTCCCGGTTTACCGAGAGTCGCCGCGGAGCGGAACCGCCTCGACGTGTGCGATGGCCTCGACCAGCGAGAACGTCCCTTCATAGAGAGCACGACCGACGATGCAGCCGGCGATGGGCAACCGGGCCAGGCGCTGGAGGTCGGCCAGGCAGCCGACGCCGCCCGAGGCGATCACGGGCGTCTTGACACGCTCGGCCAGGGCGCGGGTGGCGTCAAGGTTCGGGCCCTCGAGGGTGCCGTCTCGCGCGATGTCCGTGTAGATGATCCCGGCCAGTGGGAGCCCCTCGAACTGTTCGGCCAGCGTGGTGGCGTCCACTCTCGAGGTCTCGAGCCAACCTTGTGTGGCGACCTTGCCCTCGCGGGCATCGAGCCCCAGTACCAGCCGGCCGGGGTAGTTCTCAGCCATGGACCGGAACCACTCGGGATCGCGCAGCGCCTGCGTGCCCACGATGACACGATCGAGCCCGGCATGGAGCCAACGATCGATCGTCGCCGCGTCGCGAATACCGCCGCCGAGCTGGCACGGCACTCCGACACGCTCGAGGATTCGCCGAACGGCCCCCACGTTCACCGGCCGTCCGGACTTCGCCCCATCAAGATCGACCAGGTGGATCAGGGTCGCCCCTTCGGCCTCCCATCGCGCTGCCATCAAGGCGGGATCGTTGCTAAAGACCGTCTCGTGGTCGTAATCCCCCTGGCGAAGACGGACGCACAATCCTCCGCGCAGGTCGATCGCCGGGATCACTCGCATGGGCGTTCACCAAAACGACAGAAGTCCTTCAACAAACACTCAATGTATCCCTGGGGCCAAGGCATCGCAAGAACCGACCGATTCTCGTGGTAGCTCCGAACAAATCGAGAGATCCGAAGGGCGGACGGAGTCCACGAACGTCTCGGCAAGTCACGTGCGGTGGATCTCGGCTATCGCGTAGGCAAGGGCACCTCAATCTGCCGAATCACACAAGAACCTTTGATCCCTCCGCCCGATGATCTCTATTTACGACCATTTCGATGTAAGTGAAGCCTTCGACGCGAATTAGGCGTCACTATAAGCCCTTTTGCCAGCGGTCCATGCCAGAAACCACGCATCGATCCAGCCACTTGCGGAACGTACGCTGCACCTCCGTCGGATCCTCCAAATAAGTAAAAACGAATGGCTCATCGGACAGGGGAGATACAGGTCCGATCGCGGTTTCTCCCTCCTCATCCTTCTGTTTCGTAGAGAACATGGCCGAACAGCCAAGAATCCCAGAGGTCTCGTGTCCGATCCCATGGAAGGAAAAGAGGATCTCCGCCCGTTGTTCCATGACAATTGCCATGGCCGCCCATGCTTGATAGAAGCGGAGGTTGGCGAAGTAGTGAAGCTCACTGGCACATTGAATGATTTGGTGGTAATGGTATTTCGCCTTTCCACTGCCACTTGTCGCGTGAAACTCATACGCCTTGTACTGCGCCTTCTCGTCGACGAAGAGTTCCTGCACCTCGGCTGCGATCTCCTCGAGCCTTTTCGCCGCGAGCACAACCAGTGAATCAGCCGTGCTGATTGATGTTCGGATCTGCTTGTCGTGCGCTAGTCGGCGCTGATTGAATTTCTGCTTGGCTGATTCCAGGATTTCCTCAATGGCGGTTGAATCCTTGACGACATCCTCGCTCAGGCTCAATGCCTCCCTGATGGCTCTTGTCTGTAGCTCGCCGAAGAGGTTCACCAGCAGTTTCAGGTTGCCTGTATCCGCGGCCCTGAGAGCGTCGATGTAAGCCGTGCGTTCCTTGCGCGTCACAACCAGCGGTAGCCAGTTTTCCTTGAGCAGTATCAATGTGGCCAGACAACGAGCAACGCGCCCATTACCATCTGTGAACGGATGAATCAGTGTGAACCGGTGGTGTATCCACGCTGCCTCAATGTCCGGAGGCACATTCATCTCCACATGGCTTTCATGCAGAGAAATCAACCGCTCCATTTCAGTCGAAACTTGCTCAGGTGGACAATACTCGAACCGCGTTCCATCGGGATGCTCCACATTGTTCGGCCACAGTTTCCAGGCTCCTCGGATTAACTGCCGTTGCACGAGGCTTCCAAGGGTGTCCCTGGCAAGATACGTATCCTGATGCGATGTGAGAACCTGATGCAGTTCCTTGATATACGAGGTACCCATTGGCCGCTGCCCGGACACGAACTGATAAAGTCCCTGGATGGCAAGGTGCTGATCTTGAATCTTGAGGATTACATCCTCGGGTTCGCCATCCGTATCACCATGCGTGATCAAGGCAGCGTCAAGCCCCCCTTGAATCAGGGCGAGGGTCGCTCCTTCGCTCAATGTGTAGATATCCTCGAGAACGCCCGTCTCAATAGCCCATTGCCGCTTGAGTTTTTCGACGAAAGTCTTGTACAGATCTTTGGTTCTAAGCGCCACCATCCGTTCATGCCACGTCCTCATCAGAGCTAAAACGTTCGCGTTTTCAAGGGACGCCTTCCAGTCTTCAGGCAGGTCCGATATCGGTTCCCAGGTGTGGATATGGTTGGAGCTCACTTGGCCACCACCGCAATCACAAGGTATTTCCTAATCACCGGACCACGGATCAATGTCTTGTGTTCCCGCGCCTACGAATCTGCGAAATTAGCATACATCGCCAGGCCCACGCGCTGGCTCTTCTCGGGATGGAACTGGCAGGCCATCAGGTTGTCGCGCCAGACGATCGCGGCGAAGGGATCGGGATAGTCGGCCACTGCGGCGACGTCGGCGGCGAGATCGGGGACAGCGTAATAGGAGTGGACGAAGTAAACCGACGGCTGGGGACCCAGGCCGGCGAGCAGGGGGACGGGCCGGCGCACCGAAAGCGTGTTCCAGCCCATGTGGGGGACCTTCAAACCGGGTCGAGCGGCGAAGCGCACCACCCGGCCGGGAAGAAGCCCCAGTCCCTCATGTTCTCCATCCTCGGTGCTGCTGTCAAAGAGGAGCTGGAGACCCAGGCAGACGCCCAGACAAGGTTTACCGGCGCGCACGGCGTCGACGAACGCCGCGCCAAGCCCGGTGCGACGGAGCTCGGCCATGGCGTCGGCGAATGCGCCCACGCCGGGCAGAATCACATGGCTGGCCTGGCGCAGCGATTGCGGGTCCGCAGTCACTTCGGCTTTGTGGCCCACAGCCTCAACGGCTTTCTGAACGCTGCGAAGATTACCCATTCCGTAATCGATGATCGCGATCATGCCTGCTGACCTTCGCTCCGGTTTTTCGGTCGTCCAGGCGGAATCGTATCATCACCGTCGGTCCCATCGCAACCTGCCGCGGTGCAGACCGTCGAGACGGAGCCGCGCCCATCGAAAGAAAGATGGTCGTCGACGAAGTTCTCGGCCATGCGGACACCGGCTCGTCGATTTGGGCTCGTCTTATCGCCTGGATGGTGCCTGAGGATCGGCTCCGGTCGCGACCGGTTGCCAGTGCAGCTCGTCGTCCTCGGATGCGGAGCGGGAGGAATCATCGGGGAACTTTGGCCGCTTCGAAGTGGAACCCGGAGACTTGAAGGAGATGGTCCCGGTCTGAGGCTCCGATTCGTCCGAGGCTGTGGGAAGGTCGTCGAGGTCGCCGGGGATGCTGGCGGAGGGAGGCTTGCGCGGTTTCCTGGTGGTTCGACCCGCCGGCAACGTCCGGGGCTGCGCGATCTCGTCGTCCGGATCTGCGCCCTTCTTACCCTTGGTTCGTGTCCCGACCCTGGTCTCGGTGTCGACTCCCCGATCCCGCAAGATATTGCGAGCATCATCCAGGCGGGCCGTGAGGTCGCCGTTGTGGATCTGTTCCTGGACCAGCCTGTCTTCCATCGACCGCGACTCTTCCTTGAGCCTGGCAACCTCGGTCTTGAGCTGCTCGTTCTCATACTGGAGATGGCTCAGGCTGAACTTCATCTGGCTCGCCGACGGACCGCCGGTCAATACACTTTCTCGCCCCGCGCAACCTGTTACAAAAAAGAGAGTTATCACCATCCAACCGGCACGTGCCGGGGCCCGGAGATCGACCCTGGCGCAGCCTGGTCGGACCTGCTGCCCGCAAGCCTGGCGTCTGGAGAAAGACGGCCCTCGATATGGCAAGTCGGATCTGAGAGGGTCCACGGCATCCTGTGATGAAGGGTACAGAGAGCGATCGACCAGGGATCTACCACTCTTTTCGTCAATACGATGAGGGAATGTTGCGGTATTCCGGTTCGCTGGCGTCAAATCCCGAAGTCTCGGCGGCGGGCAAAGCCCGGCCCCGGTCATGATGCCCTTGACTTTGGTTGTTTCGTGCGTCACTTCAGCGTGACCAGGGTGCGTTCGGAAAGCCCTCAGTCGTCTTGGCGGCGTAGTCCGGAGGCGGACGGTCCTCTACCACTTCGTTGGGATTCTGGGAGACTGAGGAGCTTTGCGGCCTCTGAATCTTCCGTGCGGTCCGCACGACCGTCAGGATCAGAACGGTCATCAGCGAGCCGACGATTGCGCTGAGCAGGATCACGACCCCGAGCGCGCTGTCGAGGTGTCCCAACCGGAACGGGAATGCGACGGTCACGGGGGTGTCATTGGCCCAGATGAACCAGAGCATCAACCCCAGCAAGATTGCCGAGCCAACCAACCGTCGGTACACCCAGAGATTGCGGATAATCGACGGCCTGAGCCGTTTGTACTGGTAAGCCATGGTTCAACTCCGTCTGCATGGGCGATCCCACGGTCTCAATTCGGTATCGGAACGTTAACTCCCAGGATGCGCCAGAAGAGCCAGCCGAGCGTGCCGAACTGGATGCGGAAGTAGTCATCCCACAGCCAGGTCCAGGACAGGACCAGGGCGGCCGCTCCCATGCTCAGGTAGGGTCCAAAAGGAAGTTCGCGATCGGCGGTCGATAATTTCTCACCACGCGCCCATTTTTTCAGGTAGACCGACAATTTCCAGACGGCGTGCGCCAGCCCGAAGAAGGCCCCTGCGAAGAAGCTGAGGATGGCCGCTTGCCAGCCCAGGAAGGCACCGATCATGCCCATGAGCGTGACGTCGCCAAACCCCATGGCCTCGCGCCCGAACGCCTTCGTTCCAGCGACCCGGACTACCTGGGTCACGCCCCCGCCGACCAGCAAACCGAGAATGCCCACCCAGAGCCCTTGGGCGTGGGTGGTCGCGGCCGCGGGGTCGGGCCTGATGAGTGGATTCAGTGCCCCCAGGCCAATCCCCAGGATCACTCCGGTCACGGTGATGGCGTCGGGGATGACGAACAGATCGTAGTCGACGAACGTGGCCACAACGAGCAGGGCCACCAGGATCGCATGATAGGCCAGCGTCGCCAGCGGCTGGCCGATTTCATAACCGTAACGGCCCCGCTCTCCATGGACGACGTCGACATAGTAGAGGCCCAGGAAGAGCAGCCCCACCAGGAGCTCGATCAGCGGATAGCGCGGAGAAATCGGTGTCCCGCATTGCCGGCATTCCCCCCGCAGCGCCAGCCAGCTCACGATCGGGATGTTGTCCCTGGCCGAGATCGGGCTCCAGCAGCGCGGACAGCGTGAGCCCGGCCAGATCACGCTCTTTTCCCAGGGAATCCGATAGATGCAGACATTCAGGAAGCTGCCCACGACCGTTCCCACGACGAAGACGAAGGATCCCAGGAGCACGAGGATCGGTCCCATCGCGAGCACGGCGGCACGTCCTTCCGGAAGGGTTACCGGGTTACCGGCGCCAGAGGTCCAGGATCAGCGCGGCGATTTCGTCGGGCGTGCGGTCGAGAGTTTCGATGGCCGCATCGGCCACTTCCTGGTAGAGCGGCGCACGGGCGCTCAGAACCTGGGCGATCTCGGCGATCGTGCCGGCGCTCGTGAGCGCGGGCCGCTCGGCGCCGGTCATCAGGTCAGCCACAAGTCGCTGGGCCAGCTCGGCCGGCTCGGCCCGCAACCAGACCACGAAGCCGAAGTCGAGCAGGAGCCGGCGATTCGAAGGTCGCAGCACGGCCCCTCCCCCGCTGGCCAGAACCGCCGCGGGATGGTGCTCGACCAGCTCCCGCAGCGTGTGCTCTTCCCAGTCCCGGAAGACCGGCTCTCCCGAATCAGCGAAGATCGACAGAATCGACCGGCCCGCGCGGCCCTCGATCTCAAGATCGGCGTCCAGGAACCGCAGGTCCAGACGATCTGCCAGAATCTTGCCGACAGTGGTCTTGCCGGTGCCCCGGTAACCTACGAGGGCCAGGCCCGGTCCTCGCGAGTCGCGGTCTCTCGGCTTGGGGTCGAGGGTCATTCGTCGCGCAGCGGCCCTAGCTTACGTTTCAGAGTCTCTCTCATGACGTCGAGCGGAGCGTCCAGTCCCGTGTAAATCTTGAACTGAAGGGCCGCCTGGCGGAGGAACATCTCCACGCCGGTGATTGTCGTGGCCAGGCGCTCTCGTCCCAGCTTCAGAAGCATCGTGTTCTCGGGGTGGTAGACCGTGTCGAAAAGCACGATGCCCGGTCGGGGAAACGCAGCGGGGGGAAGCGGCGTGTCGTCCAGGTTCGGGTGCATCCCGACCGGAGTGCAATTGATGATGACGTCGGCAATGATGGTTGCGCGCTGCGACCAGGTGACCATCCGGCAGCCGATCTCTTCAGCCAGGCTCGTCGCACGCTCGTCGTGCCGGTTGGCGACCGTCAAATGGGCGCCGCGCCTCATCAGGCCAAAGGCGATCGACCGGGCCACTCCTCCTGCTCCCAGGATCAGCACCTGCTTGTCGATCAGCGGGCTCGGTGCCTCGGAGTCGTCGCCCCCGCCCCCGCCCCCGCCCATGGCGGCCTCGAGAGACTCCATGGCCGCGCGATAATCCGTGTTGTGGCCGATCCGCCGGCCGTCGCCATCGAAGACGACCGTGTTGCACGACCCGGTCCGCTCGACGGCCCCTTCCATCTGCTGGAGGAAGGAGACGATCGCCTCCTTGTGCGGAATCGTCACGCTGCAACCCTTGATATCCAGCCACAAGAGCTCGCGGAAAAACGTCTCGAGATCGCCTCCAGGGACGAGAAACGGCACCATGACCTTGTTCAGTCCCAGGTGGCGGAACGCGGCATTGTGAACCGCGGGGCTCAGGCTCTGCTCGATCGGATCGCCGATCACGCCGTGGATCTCGGTCTTGGAGTCGATCTGATTGTAGAAATAATCTTTCCTCACGACCGGGAACTGCAGCATGCCGGCCGCGAAGACCCGCTCCGGATTGAACCCTGCGTAGGTGAACGGCGCTCCGAGCTTGGCGCCCAGGATCCGGGTGAAAACGCCGATCTCGCCCATCGCGATCGGGATCGTCGGAAACTTCCCGGTGACGCCCAGGTGAAGCACTCGCGAGGCGTCCGCCAAGGTCGAGGCCGAGGTGGCTATCTTGACGATGTCCGGGTCCAGCTCATCAGACTTGTCGGCGATGTCCTGGATATCAACCGGAGTGGTCTTAAGGTTGTGATAGCTGACGATCCGCTTGGTCTTACCGAACCGGCGAATCTTGCCGGCGATGTCCTGTTCCAGGTCAACGTAATCCACACCCAGGGCGATCGCCTCGCGGAGCAGTTGCAGGCGCTTCTCTTCGTTGCCGCGCCAGAGCCCGCCATCGGCGCCTCGGCGAATCGTGAAGACCATGGGGGTGGGGCGTTGCTTGAGGATCCGCTTCAAGTCGGGATCCCGGCGCAGGCAATCAATTCGCAGCTCCACCAGGTCGGTCCCGGCCTTGGCGGCCGCCTCCCATTCCTCGGTCAGCGACGCGTGCCTCCCCCGTCCAATCGTCACGCAAATCATGCTGCAAGGCCCCCGCTCCGGAGAACCTCCCTCGCCAGGTCTTGACCGGGACCACCTTCACGAAAACTCAGATAGTGATGCAAGATTGTACGAAAATCCGATCACCAGAGGATAGAGGGAGGCCGGGGATCGACGCGGTTCGGTCCACCAAAATTGGCCTCAAATTCGGCCGAACTGCTTCTCCAGCTCCGCCTTGGTGAACACCAGTGCCGTGGGCCGGCCGTGGGGACAGTGATGGGAGTCGGCGACGAGGTGCCTGCGCTCCAGCAGGGCTTCGATCTCCTCGGGGCTCAGCCTGTCGCCGGCCTTGACTGCCGCCTTGCAGGCGACCATGTGCAGCAGCTCGGCGACCATGGCGTCGCGCGAGGGCGGAATGGGTTGCGTGTGCACGTGCTCGGCCAGGTCGCGGACCAGACGCTCGGGCGTCAGGTGGGTCAGCATCACAGGGGTACTGCGAACCAGCACCGTGTCGCCGCCGAAGGGCTCAACGTCCAGGCCAAGCTCGGCAAGAAGCTCGCGGTGCTCGAGGATCGCGGCAGCCTCGTCGGCGCTCAAATGGACCGGCTCGGGCACGAGCAGCCCCTGCGATTCCGCCTTGCCGGCGGCCACCCGCTGACGCAGCTCTTCGTAGAGGATTCGCTCGTGCAGCGCGTGCTGGTCGATGACCATCATCCCGTCTTTCGTCTCGGCAATCAAATAGCTATCGTGCACCTGAATGGCCTTGAGCGGCCCGGGAGCGAGCTCGGGGTCCGCATGCCGCTGGCGTATCGCCGAGGCCGTTTCTCCTGGAGCAGACGAAGAATCCGAAACATCACGGCTGATGGCGGGAGACGTTGCCTGGGCCGCCGCGGAGTCCCCGAACTCGTCGAACGTGTCAGCCGCCGCAAACTGGAACTGGCCAGGCAGCGACCGGGACCATTCCGGCGGCTGGACCCGGCCCACGGAATCGGGAATCGTGGGAGTTGCCGCCGCCCGGCCGGGCTCGAACCATGAGGAGACAGTCTGCCGGTCAGGGGCCCGCGCCGAGAGCTCGTAAGTCGCACCTCTGCCGGCCGCGGTCGCTGCGGCGCCGGCTATGCCAGGAAACCCGCCGTCGGTTTCCAACGGCCCCGGCCGGCTTGGGATCGTTACCGCCGCCTCGGCAGGCTGATCCTGCGCCGCCTGGAGCCGGGTGTGCAGGTCGCTCGAGAGAAACGTCTGGCGGAGGGTTGAGAGCAGGTGGCTATAAACCCGCTGCGGATCGCGGAACCGGACCTCGATCTTGGTCGGATGGACGTTGACGTCAACCTCCTCAGGTGGAACCTCCAGGTGGAGGAACGCGACCGGATTGCGCCCGACCATCAGCAGCCCGCGGTAGGCCTCGCCCAGGGCGTGGCCCAGCGACCGATCGCGGACATAGCGGCCGCCCACGAAGAGGAACTGGCCCTTGTTGCTCGACCGGCTTTGCGACGGGTGGGCGACATAGCCCCAGAGGGACAGCTTGTCGAGCCGGCTCTCCACCCAGAGCAGCGACTCCGCCAGCTCGCGACCGAAGAAGATGGCAATCCGCGCGCGCATTCCAGTGACCGGCGGCAGGTCGTGGACGATCTTGCCGCCCGAGCGAAACGTGAGGTGGACCTCGGGGTGGGCCAGCGCGATCCGTGAGAAGGTCTCGGCGACGTGTCCGGCCTCGGTCGTGTCGGATTTCAGAAATGTCCGCCGCACCGGAACGTTGAAGAAAAGGTTGCGTACCTCCATGACGGCGCCCGTCGGGCAGCCGCAGCCCTTGATGGGGCCGGCCATCCCCGCCTCGATCGTGATTTCCGATCCTTCGGCGGCGTCGGCCTGGCGCGTCTGGCAGCGGACCCTGGAGACCTCGGCAATCGCCGCCAGCGCCTCGCCGCGGAACCCGAGGGTGCGGACCCGGCACAGGTCCTCAACGTCCGCCAGCTTGCTGGTCGCGTGGGGTTGAAACGCCAGGACCAAGTCGTCGGGGGCCATCCCCAGGCCGTTGTCGGCGACCCGGACCAGATCTTTACCCCCGCGCTCGACGCTCACGTCAACCCGCGTCGCACCCGCGTCGATGGCGTTTTCGAGCAGCTCCTTGACCACGCTCGCCGGCCGCTCCACCACCTCGCCCGCGGCGATCTGGTTCACTACCGACTGCGGCAACTGACGGATCACTCCCATCCCACCAGCCTCCTGAGCTCATTGCGGAATCACCTCTCATTCTACCATGCTGATCTTGCGTACAGAAAGAGGAGGCCCTGATCGGCTGGCGCTGGATCGCGATCGACGGCGAGCCCTGTCCCGGCCCAACCTCGAACCGATGTTACCATAAGGCTCCCTAACCGATGAACCGAACCGTCCGACCGTCTGCTCGAGTCCTTCGAGCAGCAACTGGTAGTCACCCGCGTCCTCGAAGACGGATCGCCTGGGGTTGCCACGGGACATCGCGTGGTGGATCGCGCCGGGGTATTCGAACCGCGACGGTTTGGCCATCGCCCAATAGGATCACACGGGGCTCGCCCCAAAAACCGGAAGCCGGATTTGACCCCGCCAGGCCCCTCGTTGTTCCTCGGTCTTGCTTTTCAAGCGGCTCGTTTCAGTCTCCGTGCGGACAATCCCGAAGCTCTGACGGCGGCTCTCGTCCGGGTCTCGTAGAGGCCAGCCCGGATCGGTCGTGTGGCCGCCTCAAAGGCTGCCAGGTTTCGACGCGCTCGCTCGTTGGACGGGTCGAAGCGGACCGATGCGTCAAACGATCCTCTGACCATATCAAGGGGGAAGCCGAGTTCGGATTGGGAGATTGCCAGCCACTCGGCGAGCTCGCTATTGACAGCGTCTGATCCTCCCTTCTCAAGGCCTCGCTCGCAGAGATGGCGACATTGCTCGAACTGTCCGGTGACAACGTGGTAGTGAGCGAGGAAGAAATAGGGCCAGACCAATGTCGACCCTTGTTGGATGGCTAGCCTGAAATCGTCGATTGCGCGAGGGCTTTCACCGTACAGCAGAATGCCTCTGGCAACGAGCAGGGCGTCGTTCGTCGGGTTTACAGTCAGCCCCTTGGAGTAGTAGCCGAGTGCGGCTTGGTTTTCTCCGAGGAATTCGTGACAGAATCCGAGCAGCGCACAGGCCATCGAGAAGGTTGAGCCGTCAACGCCCCCCTCATCCCCCTGCTCGACCTTTCCCAGGGCTGATTCTAATTTGGGAATGAGTTTCCTGAAGAACTTTGCCGCCTCCGCTTCCGGAAGTTCCTTTGCCAGGTCGAACATGATGTTCGACGCATGTGCGACGACGACCGGCTGGAACTTATCGGGCTCACGCAGGATCTCCTCCGCGCGGCGCTGGGCCTCAGACGAGGCGACTTTGTTCAAAGTATTTAGGTATAGCGCCAAATAATTTCCATTGTCAGGCTGCAGCTCCGAGGCGTGTTTATAGAAGATCGCCGCCGTTGCCGGGTCTCCGGCCTCAACCCAAGTCGCACCTCTCAGATAGCTGAGGAGCGAGGGATCCAGGTAGGCTCCCCACCTCCTCAACAGCTCGAAAACCCTGTCCCACTCGCCCCTCTGTCGGGCCTGATAAACATCAACCAATCGGGCTTGAGACTGCGGGTTCTTTTCTTTGACGGCTGTTTGCGCCGGGTCGGTAATCGAATACAGATCCTCGGAGAGTCCGCTGATCCTTCTTTTCTCCTCCTCAGTGAGGGCCCCCCACGGCGCATCGGTAGCGTCGCGGACCGCGTCGGCCTCTGGCGAGTCCAGGCGCCCCGTCGCCGTCAATTCATGCAACTCGCGAAGACCTCGGACAGTGGCGAGGTAACTCGCGCTCATCGTAAGTGGCTGAGGAGACATGGTTACCTCTCGTCTTTCTCCCAGCCGGAGCGGGTGGCGGCAAGTGCGTCCCCATAATCAGAAAGTGGGACGGGCGCGGCCGGGGCAATGGTTCCGTGCGTCGGAGTGTCGGGTTCCAAAGTCAACCCAGCAGCGAAATGTCCTCGTTCGAACGTACCAGTACCATATCGAAAACATGAATTCTTATTCGGGCCTCGGGCGCCTTGCTTGAGATGCCTGAGCCGTTCGGGGATGCGAAAGAGGGGCACGTGCCGCCAGTCCGGGCTCACCGACATACCCTTGCCATTCACGAGAACGTTGCCACGTGGATCAAGGTCTATGTCGACTCCAGTCCTCACACCCAGCCCCGTCGCCGACGTGGCGACGTTTGGAAGGCCGTCCTTGTCTTCTCGCATGACACGAAACACTCGAGGCATCAACTCCGCTCCACGGTCCAGAACAGTCTCCCCTATTATAGGGAACGACCCTCGGTCGCTGGAAGGGCGCGAACCGTAATCGCAGACATGCATGGATTGACAGGGTTTGGAGAAGCAAAGACCGGAGGAGCTTCGCGGGTTCAGGGCCGGATTTCGGTTTCCGAAGGCCCCAAAGGCGCCAGGAACCATTTCTTGACCCGCCGGGAAATGCCGCTTCGTCCCCACGGGCGGCCCGAGAAGCAGTATAACGGCTCCTGACGCTTTTCTGCCCCTGAGCTGGAGGTGGGTTGGCTGGACGAGCCGCCAGAAAAAGTGTAACGTTCATCTCAAGATCGGGAGGTCCAGTTTGACAGCCCAGCGGCGAATACCACTCCAGAGCTTACTGGCACCCATAGGACAGGTTATCCTCGACGATCGGGAGTCTCGACAGGGCATGCCCATGGCTGCTGACTTTACCCCGAGGCAGGGTCAGTTTCTCGCATTCATCTACTATTACACGAAGATCCACCGCATCCCCCCCGCCGAAACGGACATGCAGCGTTTCTTCCGCATCTCCCCACCGGCAGTTCATGAGATGGTCAAAACCCTGGATCGCCAGGGCTATATCACCCGTGAGCCGGGCAAGCCCCGGACCATCCGTGTTCTCTTGCCCAGAGACGAGTTGCCGGACTTGGAATAATGGCAGGCTGCGATGCCAATCACCGCACTCACTTGTTCTCCATTCCGTGCTTCTCAGAATCGTTCAAGGTTGGTTGGACCCAGACGAGGTGGCCAGGTGGCCCGGCGGAGAAGTCTTCCTGAGCGATCAAGGGACGGACAACCTGTTCCATCTGACCGTCGCTGAAGATGTGCTGCATCGCGTCGTCTGCTAGCGCATTGGCGATTGCCGCCATGATCATCCCCTGGTCCAGCGTAAGGATGCTAGCGGCAACCACTCCCGCCGAGACATCCACCGAGTCCTGGAATCCCAGGGGGCCGTAGATTGGGAACGCTTTGGCAAGGGCGCGCAGATTGGCGACGGCCTCGTGAGGAGCGTATCGCAGCGCGAGGAAAGAGGCATGCGGCGTGACCACTCCATGAGCGAAACTGCTTGCACGAGGCGGCAGGTGCGGCGGAACAGGTGCGCCGATCTCGTGGGATAAATAGCCCAGGCCATACGTTCCCAAGGCCTTTACGCCATAAACTTGGTATCCGCCATGCGGACTGGCGGCGGGCGAGAAACCCCAATAGCCATAGCCGACCTCCTTCAGACCGTGTTCGATTTGCGCTCGCACGTAGAGGGGGTGATTGATTCCCCAGCTCCGAGGAGCCCAGAGGTCCTCGGGGACGAAGAGCGTGACCATCATGGCTTCGAACATACTTCCCCCCCAACTGGGGACGATACGAACGCCACGGTATTTGTAAGAACCCTCGAAGACACTGACCCCGTTGTACTTGCGGGTCTCACCGCGCGGCAATTGCCCTTGCGATCCCAGGCCCTCGGGTAGGGTCCGGAACATTCGGTAGTAGTGTTCCGGAGGCAGTTGACCGCGGGCGATACCGAGGTAGCTGACGATGCGGGCCTCCGTGTTGAGCATACCGTAGTGGCCGTAGAACGTATGATCGCCGGTCCGGTAGCCCACGTGGAGCTGACCAGGATGAGCGACGGGATCCGCCGCGTCGTAAGGGTCATAGAAGTAGCGAAAATCCATAGCTTTAAGGAGGTTCTGCGCGCGCCCCCGCAACGACGGATTGGCGTTGGCGACCATCGTCAGCGCGACCGCCAGCCAGGCATTGTCCACCGCGGAGAGGCGGAGACGGGACGGGCTGGAGTCGAACGGGGAGATCTTGAAAGCTACTCCGGTACGCGGGTCGAGCTCATTCACAAAGAACCCATGGGTCCGGTCCATGCCGGCCAACGTCGTGAGCGTTCGGTCGAGTCGTGACCTGGCTTCCGATGCACCGATGAGGTGCAGCCGCTCGGCTGCCTGGACACTCCAGAGATACGCGGCGATGTCGGTTGGGGACGTCTGCATCCAAGGAGTGGTCCGACCCTCACTGTCCCGTCGAAGACCATCCGCCGGCAGACCACTTGGAAGAATCAACCTGTCGAACGA
>JBAUOX010000727.1:0-4281 GCA_049579985.1 Isosphaeraceae bacterium
TCCCGCCCACCCCTGCTGGGGGCCCGACAGTAACCATGATCAAAGCTCAAACGCCCAAGGGCACTCCCGCAAGGGAGCAACAGTGTTTCGGGCGACGCGAACACGCCGCGAGGCGCTTCGTACAGGCCCCCGAAAGGGATGGCATTGAGCCGAGGGGGAAACCCCCTGGCAGGGCGTCCGTAACGGCGCCTAAGCATGCGGGCCAGTCTGGCCCAGCGTGAACCTGAAAAGGAAAGCTACCGGGTTTCAACCCGTGTAGATCGTTACAATAACGAGAAGGTGCGATTGCATGTCCAGCCGGCTGCCGCTGCCGCCCTACACCTACGTGCCCGGTGGCGCCTGGCCACACCCGACTCGCTCTCCGGACGGGCATTCGTGGGGGCGCCAGCATGGGGCTGTTGATCCGATCCTGGCAGACCAGTGGCAATCGTCGCCCGCGTACCTGCGGGGAGTCGCGTTGTTCAACGCGGGATACTACTGGGAGGCCCACGAAAGCTGGGAATCGCTCTGGCATGCGCACGGTCGCCGTGGACCGACCGCGGATCTGCTCCAGGGACTCATCAAGCTCGCGGCCGCTGGCGTGAAGGTCCGCGAGGGCCGGTCCGCCGGTGTTCGGACCCACGCCTCCAGGGCCGCCAGTCTGTTCGAGAAATCGCGCCGTGAGGCAGGACGGTTCCAGTTCGGACTTGATCTGGATGAATGCGCCCGGCAAGCCCTGGACACAGCCACGAATCCGCCGGCCGACTCCGCCGCGCCAGGATGCCCGGTAACATGCGTCTTTGCCTTCCAACTGAAGCCCCGCACGCCGCCTGAAATCTGAGGATAGTTTCATGTCTTTGGAAGAACCGCAACACGGCTCCCAGCGACGCCGTGACTACCGGATCAAGCCGGGGCACCGGGAGGGGATGGCCAGGGCGGTGTTCGTTCCTCCAGTAAACCCGTGGCGCGTCTGACTTTGCGCTATCTTCTCGGGCCTGCTTGCCGGCGTGATTGGCTGGGTTGCCGGTGAACGAGCGAGCCGTTGGTGGGAAACTCGCATCAACCAGGCTGCGGGATTACCGCGTCGCCTGGCTGCGGCTCTTGGCGGCGCGGATGGCGGCGGCAAGCACCTGATCGAGCCTGGGGTCGCCGGCGATGGCTTCGTCGAGCGGAGCGTCATCCGCGCCGTCGGCCGCGGGCTTGGCGGCAATGCGTGTCTTGACCGGCACGTCGGGAGTGACTCCTTGCTCACTGTAGGGCCGGTTCCGCGGCGAGTAGAACTTGGCGGTGGTGAGTTTAAGGCCGGCTGGGGCCGAGTGCAGTGAGAAGATGCTTTGTACCGATCCCTTGCCGTAGGTTCGCTCGCCGATCACGGTCGCACGGTGATGGTCCTGAAGTGCTCCGGCGAGGATTTCACTGGCACTGGCGCTGTCGTGGTCCACCAGAAGATACATCGGCATTCTCCAGCGGGCCCGTCCGCTGGCCCGCGAGACCTGGCTTTGTCCAGAGGCGCGGCCGCGGGTCGAGACGATGACACCCTCGTCGATGAACCGTCCGGCAATTTCCACAGCCACGTTGAGCAGCCCGCCCGGATTGCCCCGGAGGTCGAGGACCAAGGTCCTCATGCCCAGCGCCTGGAGGCCTGAAATGGCCTGATCGAGCTCCTCGGTAGAGGTCTTTTGGAACCCCGCAAGCTGGATGTAGCCGATGCCCTCGGCGGGTTCGACGATCTTGGCGCGAGTGACGCTCTCGACATCGACATGGCGCCGGATCAGCCGGACGTCGCGGCGATCACCGTCGCGCTTGAGGATCTCCAGGTCGATGCTCGTGCCCTCTGCCCCCTGAAGCCGATTGGCGGCCTCATCGAGGCTAAGACCCTTCACGACCTGGCCCGCGACCTTGACGATCCGGTCGCCGGTGACGATCCCCGCTTCCCAGGCCGGGCCGCCGCGGATCACGCCGACCAAGCGTAACCCTTGCGGATCATTCTTGAGCTCGATTCCCAGGCCGACGAAGTTGCCGTCGATCATGGCATACAGGTCCTCGAGCTTGTCCGGCGTGAGGTAGCTGGTGAAGTCATCAAGGGCATCGCAGGCGCCGCAGGTGAACTCGAGCAGCACGGGGGTCGGCGGCAGCTCGATGCCCCGGCGGGCAAGCTCGCAGGCGGACAGGGCAATCTCGATCGCCGCGGTTCGGTCGGCGACCGCGAGCTGGCCCCTCATGTTCCGAAGTTGCTCGCGCAGCCAGGTGACGCGTTCCGGAGCGGCAGCGGCCACGTTCGCGTTCAAGAACAAGGGGTCGCGCAGTGCCACCTCCAGGTTGTCGAGCCCATGGCGAACCAGCGGCTCCAGGGGGACGGGATCGACATAGTGCGTCTGGATCCGGTCCAGGACCTCGGCGTACACGTCGATCGCCTGTTCCCGTGGAAGCCGCAGGAGAACACCGCGAAAGCTCACATCCTGGTAGCGCCGGATCAGCTTGAAGTGCAGCTCGCAGAGCCGGAGCCGACGACTGTACTCGGTTCGGCTAGGCCAGCGCTCCACGGCCTTCCGGTAGGTCTCGATGGCAGCCGCCCAGTTGTGCTGCCGTTCGTGGTCGAGCCCTTGCTCCATCAAGGCCTGGGGCTCGCCGGCCGACGTTGTCTCGATGGTCGGCGAGGACGTCTCGGCGGCAGGATCCGAGTCAAGAGAAGTGGCCCACGTGGTCGGGCTGATCATCCATGCCAGCATCGCCAAAAATGTCCATGCTGCGGACCACTTAACCAGGCGACGCATGGTCAACCATCCTCCCGCTGCGGGAGGGTGCGCTCAGGGTGTCCGAGCCTAAGATGTTCGCGTGGGGCCGTTTCAAGGAGGACGGGCGAACCGATGGCCGGTCTTCGCAGTCCGATATTCGTCCGGGAAGCGGAAACCCAGTTGATCAGGAAGACTCACGTCTGCGCGCACCACCCCATCGTTATCGTTGCCGTTCGATGATGTCAAGAGCCAGAATGCGGACACGACGAACAGGGAGACCCAATTCCACGAATGCACCTCCACCTTCGCCGATCCGGAACGGGAAGTGGCCTCCGCCGTACTCCCCACTCGATCGAATTATAACATACGGTCGAGAGCCCAAGTTCAATGATTTGTTGCGGAATCTCGCGTGACTCCGCTACCAAGGCGAAGCGAGCCGATTCGCCGTTACATTTTCGCGGCAGATTGCCGGTTATACCCCGTCCATCTTCGCCGCAGCGCGAACATTTCGCCAGGGTCGTGCGTCTTTCTTCTTGCACGACCTGATGTCAAAATCGGGCGTGAGCGAAACCGTCTTCTAAATAATGTTCTACGGTTTCTGTATGAGCAGGGCAACAGGGAGGCGACCATGGCCGAGCTAATCAATGAGGGAGCCGTCTTGCACGCCCGCTACGACGGCCGGAGCTTCGATATCCCGCTCTCGGATCTCGATGTCGGGCCCGATTCCGACGACCGCCAGATCAAGCGCGCCTTGGCCCGGCACCTCGAAATCCCCGAAGCGAAGCTACGCGACTACACCGTGGACCGGCATGAGACCGGCAACTTGACCGTGCGGCCCGAGGCCGTGTTCGGATAAATCGATATTCAAGGAACCAACCCGTACCCAACGGCTCAAGCGTACAAACAATCGCGGAAGAGGTTGCAGGTTCGATTCCTGTCGGGCCGATCACCGTCAATACCGGCCCGTAGCTCAACGGCTAGAGCGCTTTCATTTCACTGCTTTTGCGACTTGTACGGGTCTGGATCTTGACCGCGAACAACCCGCGCCCGACGGCTCGAGCTTACAAACATTGGTAGACCGCAGCATTGAAAAATGCTGAGGCGAAGGTTCGAGTCCTTCTGTTTCAGAACAGCTTGGGCAACTTGCGCGGGTTGAATCTCGAAAGGCGAGCGGCTGGTCAAAGCTTGCCCGAGAACCCAAACAGATCGACGCACAGTCGGGAAAGCAAACGGGCGCCGAATTATCGGCGCTTTTCGTAAGACTCTGTTTGGTATCACCTTCCGGTTTGTGTAGACTTGTTTGGATTTCCCGCATGACGAAGCCCGCAGAGGACCGTGTCGCAGGTGAATGCAATCCTGCCGGTCGCCTTACGGGCCCTTGCGACAATTTTTTCAATTGATGTAAGTCCTTGGCTACTTCGGGCTTGTGTCGCCTAGTGCCACGAAATCGACGCCGCCGATCCCTCGGGACGGCGGAAATGCCGCGTTCGTATCCTAGGATTAAGGAGAGCGGGAGGTGGAAGCTCACCCAAGAACTCAAACAGGTCCCCGCACACTGGGAAAGCGA
>JBAUOX010000728.1:0-2656 GCA_049579985.1 Isosphaeraceae bacterium
TCCCAGATGGCAAACCCACGCCCAACGCCGAAACCTGGGAACCTCGGTCCGCAGACCTCGTTGACCAGGTGCACGTTTCCGGTGCTTTATCCGGTGCTTGCACCGGAAAGGGGCCCCGAATGGCAAAACCCACGCCCGACGCCGAAACCTGGGCCGGGTTCTAAGGTGACGGGAGTCATTCCCTCAGAGATACAACCCGAACAATTCGGTGTCGGTTCTGACCCGAACAATTCGGTGTCGGTTCTGTTTTCGTTGAAAACAGAACTGACACCAATTATCGTGACACCAATTATCGCGAGGAAGCTCATCATCACCTTGGCGATGTGCTGGCGAATCGGATCATCCGTCTGCTTGAATTCCCGGGTCAACTCATCGAACTTCTTCTGGCGATCCGCGCAATCCTCCCCTCTCGGGTCGAGGGTCGCGACGACCTTCTCGATGTCCTCGTGTCAGTTCGCGGTTCAGGGTGTTCGCTGCGTGCGTGCGTCCGGGTTTCCGGTCTGCTTGCCGGAGACAACCGGACTCACCTCGGTTAGAATGGCTGTGTTATATAAGGAGCGCCCCTGTGAGCACTCTCACCCCCGAACAGCGGCAAGAGATCCAGAAGGCGGGCGGGGAGCCTGTTCGGCTCGCCGATCCCGAAACACAAACCGAGTACGTCATCCTGAAGGCCGACGTCTACGACCGCATCCGGGCCTTGGCCGATGAGACGAGGGCCGCCTACCCCCTCGCGATGAAGGTCTTCGGACAAGACGGTTGGGACGATCCGCAAATGGATGAATACAACGTTCTCGACCCCCGCCGATGAGGGTGAATCGCGGCGACGTCGTGCTGGTCGATTACCCGTTCACGACGGGCGGGGCCAAGGTGCGCCCCGCTCTGGTCGTTCAAAATGACCGGGACAACGCTCGGATGACGAACACGATCGTCGCCCAAATCTCCGGCAACACCGCTCGCGTAAACGAGGCCACGCAGCATCTGATCGAGCTGGCAGCTGAGCCAGGATGTGGGCTCGCGAGGGATTCGGCGCTCATCGCAACAAACCTGCTCACGATGCACCAGAGCGATATCCTACGCGTCCTGGGATCACTCTCGGCCGCGGCGATGGCCCAGATCGATGACTGCCTGAGGGTCGCGCTCGGTCTCCCATGAACCGACTCCAAGTGCGGGGACCGTCCAAGCGACCCTCTCCACTGGACTCTCAACGGAGGTTGGATTCCTCGCACGTCCAATCCGCGTCCCGAGAATCAGCCAACAGAGTTCCGGGGACACCACAGAGTTCCGGGGACACCATACCTATCTCTTGACGCGGGGTTGTGGCCGGGTTAGTTTCCCACCATGGCTCGATTGGCGCGTGTGATAGTTCCTGGCATGCCCTACCATGTCACCCAGTGGGGAAACCGCAGACAGCAGACGTTCTTCGGTGAGGAAGATTACCAGCACTACCTCGAGCTCATGGCGCAATTCTGCCGCGCAGAGCAGGTCGCGATCTGGGCATACTGCTTGATGCCCAACCATGTTCACCTGATCGTTGTCCCGCAGTCCGCCGAGAGCCTGCGTCGCGCCATCGGCGAGGCACATCGCCGGTACACGCGGCGGATCAACTTCCGGGAGGGCTGGCGAGGGCACCTATAGGTCGCGGGGTCAGGCTTTGTTATTGGTTTGTCTTCCCCCCCGCCCTTGGAGACCGTTTCAAGAACCGGGCGAAGTGCTTGTTTTCCCGGGGGTGGAAAAGTGTCGGGAACCGTTTCTTGACAAAGTGAGGGCCTCTTGGACCCCACAGAGCGTTTTGGGAGGCTCTCCTGTGGCATCGCTTCCACCACAGCCACATGGACCATCCCCCGCCAGACTGGAGGATTTCGATGGTTCAAGGTAGGATGAGGTCTGATGGGTGGCTGGCAACGTGAGGGGAACCATGAGAGAACCTGTCTTTCAAATCGAAGAAATCAACGACCCCGTCGAGGTTGCGCGGTGCAAGGCCCAGGACGAGCGGGGCAGGCGTAACAGCGACTGGCTGCAAGCCCACTGGGCCGACTTGTTGCCCCAAGCGCGGGGCAGGTTCGTCGCCGTGGCCGGCCAGGAAGCCTTCATCGCCGACACACACGAGGAGGCCTGGGCAATGGCTCGTAAGGCGCACCCCGAAGATGACGGCGCGCTTAGCCAGTACGTCTTCCCTGGAAAGGGGCCGCGCATCTATGCTTGTCGTTGGAGAGTGGCGGGTTTGTGACGATGGCGTGACTCGCCCCGCCCTGCGGGCCAAGGTCCATGCTCGCGACGGGACCCACCAAGCCGAGGCGTTTCTCGTCGATTCCTGCGCTGATCGCACGGTCTTCAGCGCGAACCTCCTGTCGCGCCTCGGATTTCCGCCGACCCCGGCACCGGCGAGCTTGAGCCTTCAGGGAATCAGCGGGACGTGTGGTTTTGTGCTGGTCAGGACCGTGCTCGAACTGACCCGTGATGACGGCGGTCCCGCTCACATCCGCGGCGAGTTTGCCGCGTTCATCGACCCTACTGCCACAGACCTGAGCATCCTCGGGCGCGATGTTCTCTACCATTTCGACTTGATCCTGAGCCGCCGCCGCAACGAGGTTCTGTTGCTGGCACCCAATCACCAGTACCGGGTCGAGCCGACTTGATCTGTGGTCTTTGCGTTGGG
>JBAUOX010000729.1:0-3799 GCA_049579985.1 Isosphaeraceae bacterium
GCGTTCACGGCCGGTGCCGATATCAGCAGACCGCCGGCCCGGCATGGATGACCACACCAGAGAAACCCCACGGCAAATGCCGCCAGGATGATCCCGGCTCCGGACCGAGGCGCTAATTCGGGCATTCTCGCCCGCAGCACCGGGTCATCGTGGATCGCTTCGCGAGTCGCCATGGTCGTCGCCTCTCTTTCGGAGTCAGGGCACGGATGAGGACAGTACGCCGAGGGGTCGCTTCGCAGGCCATTCGGAGGTAGCCGCGACGAGCCCCCGGGGGCGTCAAACGGGCACCGTCGGCAGCTTCTTGCCAATGAACTTGCCGACGAGGTTGGTGTCGCTGATATCGACGGTACCGTCGCCGTTGATGTCGTCGAAGACGTTGTAAAGCGCGCCCGAGGTGGTGAAGTCGTTGCGCACCACGACGAGGTCCTGCGCGTTGATCACGCCGTCGTCATTCGCGTCCCCGGGCAAGACGTCGAGCCGGCGCGTGAATGTGGCGATCCCCGCGTTGCCGATCGTTACGGTCACCCGATCGGCTGTCACGATCGCCTGGGCGAAGGTGATGGTGTAACTCGTCCCTGACCCCGAGATCGTCACCGGCCCGTAGTTCGCGACGGTGATCCCCGTGACGCTGACGTCGCCGGGCGAGAGCGCTTCGGGGTTGCTCAGAGTGACCTGGAGCTTATTGATGCCGTACCAAGGCAGGTCCGTCGTGCGCCCGGCGGGGAGCAGCCGGAGCCCGTCCGCGGCTGTCTGCAGCGCGCTGGACCCATTCGTGCCCCAGTCGGCCGTCACAGCGCTGACCGTCGCGGAGACCTGGTTCACGGTCACGGTGAACTGCACGCTCATCGTGTCGACTCCCCCGTTCTTCGTGCCGCCGTTATCCATCACAGTCACGGTGATGGTGGCCGTGCCGAAGCTGTTCGCCGCGGGAGTGAAGGTCAAAGTGCCCGTTGAATTCGGGCTGGTGTAGGTGACGGTCGGATCGATGAGGGCGGTGTTGTTCGAGGAGGCCGTGACCATCAGTGTTTGGGTCTCGCCGCCACCGGTCGTGATCCCCGTGAGATTGACGGTCTGCTGGCCGGCGTTCTCATTGATTGTCACGTTCGAGGGCGTGTTGATCGTCGGCGCGTCGTTGACGTGGTGGTAGAGCCGGGAGTAGACATCCTGGTTGCTGCTCGATGAACTGGGCTTGCTCTCCCAGACGATGACGGTGTCGCCGTACGGATCGTTTGCGATGGACGGCATCCGCTGGTTGTCTCCGCTCTGGGTGGAGGGGGTGAACTGGGTCGTTCCGATCAGCGTACCGCCCGAGTTCACGCGCTGGGCGAGGATGGTGGCCAGCGACGAAGCCGTCGCCCCCTGGCCATAGCTCTCCCAGGCCACGACAAAGTCGCCTTCGCTATCGATCGCAACCGCGGGGTTTCCCTGGTTGTAATTCTCGGGAGTGTTGAGTTGGACCACGCTCGTCAGAGCATTCCCGTTCGCATCGAACCGCTGGGCATCGATCCCCTGGAAGCCATCGCCCGTTCCGGAAGCTGTCTGCGTGAACTGCCAGGCGATGACGTATTGACCGGTCGGCTCCATGGCGACCGAAGGATTACTCGCGCCGGAGACCGTGCTGACTGCGGTATTCCCCCCTGGCGCCGCCACGCCCGACGAGTTGTAACGCTGGGCGTAGACCCCCGCCGTCTGAGTCGTGCCGCCGTCCTGCCAGGCGATCACGAAGTCGCCAGCGGAATCCATCGCGATCGACGGGGCGCCCTGATTATCCTGCTGGGGTGTGTTCACTCGGAAGATTGAACCCTGCGCCACGCCCGACGCGTTGTACCGCACTCCAAAGACGCCGTGGCTGTAGGAGTCGTACCCCTGGTAGGCGATCACGAAGTCACCGGCAGAGTCCATCGCGACTTTGGGCAACGCGCCCGAGGCACTTTGGCTACTTCCGTTATTGATGGTCAGAGTACTTCCTTGAGCCGTCCCGGCGAGGTTGTACCGCTGGGCGGAGACCCCGTACCGGTAAGTGCTGGTATTCAAGACCTGCCAGGCGACAACGAAGTCGCCGTTGGCGTCCATCGCTACCGAAGGGCGAGCCACTGCGCTCGTTTGGCCAACGTTGATCTCGCCCGTCTGGGGTTGCCCGGCCGAGTTGTACACGCGGGCCTCGACCTCGTAGAGATAGCTGGAGGCCGGACTTTCTTGCTTGCTCCAGGCGACGACATAATCGCCGTTGGCGTCCATGGCCACCGAGGGCAGGGTCTGACCGATCGACGCCGTCTGGTTGACCTTCGCGTCGTTCGCCGACACGGCGACCAGGCTGAGCACGAGCCGCTCCTCCAGAGGCTCCAGTTGCGGCCGCTCACTCCGGCGCTGCCGCCGCAATCGATGGTGATACCGGTCGGATAGCGGCCGTCGCGGTTGCATCAAGACTCCCTCCGGTGCTGGTGAGCTGGCGAGATGAATCGCGCCCGGCTCGAACAAATCCACTAGACTGGGTGGTGGTTCGACACTGCGAGCTCGAGCAAATGCGAATAGAATATGACCTCGAGGCACAGAAAGCAATGGAGCCGGTCTATTATCATCGAAAAATCCTGGTGACAAAAGGCAACAACCCAGGGCGACACCGCTACTCCCCGGATACGACGGCTGAGGGGCGGAGCCAGTAGGAGAATCCCGGCGCGGTGACCGCCTGGCCGGTCGCGTCCTTGTCTCCGTTCAGGATCATGGGACGGAGCACTCCGGGCAGGAACCGCACGTCGAAGATCTCGGTGCAGCCGCCGGTGAACTCGAACGTCCCGGCTTCCCGGCCGGTCCGGACGTCGACGACCGCGATGCCGCACCGCAGCGCGGGATACCGCTTCTGCACGGGCAGCCCGCCGAAGATATGCTTCTCGCGGATCTTGCTCAGGCCGATGAGGGCGAACGGGCCGGCGAAGCCAAGACCCCGGAGATAGCCCGGCAGGCTGCACACCACCTCGTGGTGGAACGCGTTGACGTCGACCCGCCAGAGCTCCCCCGCGCCCGAGTTGAGCACATAGAGCGCCTCGCCGTGCAGGCGGGGCGAATGCGGCATGCTCAGCCCGCGCAGCACGACCCGATTCGCCTGGACGTCGATCACGACGCCGCCTCCGTCCTTGCCGGCGCGCCAGCCGCCAACGGCGTCGGTCTCGCCAAGGGCGGTGACGAACCGCGGCATTCCGCCCTGCATCGCCAGCCCGTTCAGATGGCAGCGGTTCTCGGGGACGACGTCCGAGATGAACGGGGGCCGCCAGCGCGGCACGAAGCTGTGGTCGCGGCTCGTGCCCGCGAGGCAGGAAAACCGCGTGTTGACCATCCACGGGCCGTCAACCCCATGGGCCACATCGTGAACGTCCAGGCCGCCCGTCGCGTGCAGCGTGCGCGGCAGGTAGAGCGCATCGTACCGCCCCGGCTGGCCTTCGAGGAATTCCTGGGCCAGCAGGGGGTCATTGCCCAGCTCGATCAGGTGATGACGCGTGGCCAGAAGCAACCGCGGACCGTCAACGTCCAGGCCCATGGGCTTGGGAAAGTCGCGGAACAGCAGGGTCACCTGCCGGCCGTCCCAGCCGATCATGCCGACCTTGCCTGCCTGGTAGGTCGTCAGTGCGATCGAGCCGCCGGCCGCTCGCAGCCAATCGGGAAAGAAGCTCGAGACCTCGCAACCGATTGTCTCGGACCTTCCCTCCTCCGGCGGCGGCTGCGGGTCGCCCATGGGAACTCCCGCCCAATTGGGCTAGCTTCTGGACGGGAAGATACCCTGCAAGGCGATGACGTAGTTCAGGAC
>JBAUOX010000730.1:0-11372 GCA_049579985.1 Isosphaeraceae bacterium
GTGCCGAGGTGGCGCCGCGGTTGCCAGGCTGATCCCCCACGCGGATCGGCGAGGTCGATAGGCGAATTCTGGTTCGTTCTTCATTGAAGCTAGACCAAACGCCTGGAGTGGCGCAGCTCCGGAAGACCGATCGCGGCGGCTGAGCGCGGCCATGGCGGCGCGGGCACGAACCGGCGAGACGGCGTGGTCTCTCAGGGCCGGCGCCGTCTTCTTCGCGCTTTCATGATCGAAGGGCTTGATGCGATGGCGTCTCTACCATCATAATTCAGTTCCTGCCATGGTGAGGCGGCGCCACGGCGGCGTGCCGAATCTTTTCCGAAACGCATTATCCGGCTCGATCCTCCTGGGTTAGCCGGTCCGTGAGGTGTCAGACCAGAAATGTATGTACCTACAAAACTATTTTTCACCAAAGGAGTGGGTACTCACCGCGAGAAATTAACGAGCTTTGAGCTGGCCCTGCGTGACGCACGGATTGCCTGCTACAACCTCGTGCGCGTCTCGAGCATCTTCCCTCCGCGGTGCAAGGAAATCTCGATCGAGCAAGGTCTGAAACACCTCCAGCCGGGTCAGATCGTCCACGTCGTCATGAGCGAGTGTGCCACGGCCGAGCCCAACCGCCTCGTGGCGGCCAGCGTGGGCGTGGCGATTCCCCGCGACCGCGACACGTTCGGCTATCTGTCCGAGCATCATGCCTACGGACAAACCGCCAAGACGGCGGCCGACTACGCCGAGGACCTGGCCGCCGAGATGCTTGCCACGGTCCTGGGCGTCGAGTTCAATCCTAACAGCTCATGGGACGAGAAGCGCGAGATCTGGAAGGTCGCCGACGTGATCTTCAAGACCAAGGAAGTCACCCAGACAGCCATTGGCCACAAGGATGGCCACTGGTCCACCGTGGTCGCCGCGGCGATTCTCCTGGCGTGACTGCCGCAGTTTTATCGCAACCGACCGTTGCGTTGCCGGACCACCCTTGCGAGAGTCGAAGAGCATGGGTTATCTCGAAAGCATCAGTCTGCATCGGATCGGACCCCCCGCTGTCACGGGCCGGGAAGTGGCCGCCGACCTGATCGATCACGCCTTCCTGAGCTACAACGCGGGGCGGCTGCGCGAGATCTGCGAGGTCTTCACCCGCAAGCTCCTGGAACCAGATTGCACCGTCGGCCTGACCATCTCCGGCGCGCTCACCCCGGCCGGGCTGGGCATGAGCTGCCTGATCCCACTGATCGAGGCCGGGTTCGTGGACTGGATCGTCTCCACCGGCGCCAACCTCTACCATGACACCCACTACGCGCTGGACTTGCCGCTCCACCAGAGCCGGCCTAACCTCGACGACTACGCCTTGCGGCAGAACGACGTGATCCGCATCTATGACGTCGTCTTCCATTACAAGACGCTGCTGGACACGGACGCATTTTACCGGGAGCTGATCCAGGACGAGAGTTTCGCCCGCACCATGGGAACGGCCGAGTTCCATTACCAGGTGGGCAAGTACCTCCATGCCCGGGCCAAGAGCCTGGGCCAGCCGTCCCACAGCCTGCTGGCCGCGGCCTACGAGGCGGCCGTGCCGGTGTACACCTCGAGCCCCGGCGACAGCTCCATCGGGATGAATCTCGCCGCGCTCAGCCTCCAGGGGGGCAAGCTCCAGATCGACACCCTCCGCGACGTCAACGAGACCGCCGCGATTGTCTACAATGCCAAGAAGGGGGAAGGCAAGTCGGGCGTCTTGATCCTGGGCGGGGGCAGCCCCAAGAACTTCATTCTCCAGACTGAGCCGCAGATCCAGGAAGTGCTGGGACTGGCCGAGAGCGGCCACGACTACTTCCTCCAGATCACCGATGCCCGCCCCGACACCGGCGGCCTCTCGGGCGCGACGGCCAGCGAGGCGATGACCTGGGGCAAGGTCGATCCCGACAGCCTGCCCGACAGTGTCACCTGCTACACCGACTCGACCATCGCGCTGCCACTCCTGACCGCCTACTCCCTGGCCCGGCACGCGCCACGGCCGCTCCGCCGGCTCTACGACCGCCGCATCACCGACTACGATGCGCTCAGAACCGACTTCCAGGCCCGGGGTGAAAAACCGCCCGACCCCGCGGCGCGAAAAAAGCTCGATTGAGAGGTCACGACCGCCTGGTGAAGACCCGAGTGATCCAGGTTGATCCCCAGCAGCCCTCCGCAAGTGCCCTGGCGGACGCAGCCGGCGTGTTGTCCCGAAGAGGTCTGGTCGCGTTCGCGACCGAAACCGTCTACGGCCTGGGCGCGCTGGCGACCGATCCCGCCGCCGTTGATCGGATTTACCACGCCAAAGGACGGCCTCCCTTCAATCCGCTCATCGTTCACGTGGAAGGAATCAGCCAGGCGCGGCAGTGCACTGCCGTCTGGCCAGAAACCGCGGATCGCCTCGCCGGCACGTTCTGGCCGGGTCCGCTGACGCTGGTGCTCGACCGGTCGAGCCTGATTCCTGACGTCGTCACCGGCGGTAGGCAGACGGTGGCGCTGAGAGTGCCTTTGCCGCCGGTGGCGCGGGGCCTGATCGAACGGGTGGGCCAGCCGCTTGCGGCCCCCAGCGCCAATCGCTCGAACCGGCTTTCCCCGACCCGGGCCGAGCACGTCCTGTCCGACCTCGACGGCAGGATCGACCTGATCCTCGACAGTGGGCCCACCTCCTTCGGCCTGGAGTCGACGGTCCTCGACCTGACCGGCTCCCCCTTGCGCATCCTTCGACCTGGCCCGATCGCACCGGAAGAGATCGCGCAGTGCCTGGGAGGTCTCGACCAGGTTGCAGACGCCCGGGAGGACGTGGCCAGGCCTCCCGGTGAACTGCCGGCAAGCCCGGGAATGCTCGACGTCCATTATTCTCCGCGTACCCCGGCCCTGCGTGTCGAATCGGTCGAAGACCTGGCAAAGATCTCCTGGCCGGAGAAACCCGCGCTTCTTGTCCTCGGACCCACAGCCCTTCCCGATCTTCCCGACGCACTTCACCTTGTGGAACTCCCGGAGCCCAAAGCCGCCGGTCAGAGGCTCTATTCGATCCTTCATGAATGCGATGCGCTCTACCTGGACGTCATTATCATCGTGATGCCTCCCGACCAGCCCGAGTGGCGCACCATCCGCGATCGACTGGTCCGGGCGGCGAGACCGGTGGCGGGTTAAGCTGGAACACCGCCCAGCTCAAAGAACCTCCGTAAGCTCCAGCTCTTCCGATTGCTCCAACGGGGTTTTTTCGAAAGATTCCCACGATCCATCGTCCGAATCCGTCGGGAGCCTCTTCGTGCCCAGATCGGTTCGCGAATCGTTCCGCGGAGGGCCAGTCCGCGGGTCCCCTCCCGCGAGGATCGAGTCGATCTTGAGGGGATAGACGGAATCGGGCATCACGACCAGCAAAGACCGGTCGGGACCCAAGGACGCATCGACCGCTTCCAGGTCCATCGATTGGGCCGTGGCGTCGTTGATCGCCTCGCCGCGGAGGAATCGTACTGCGAGATCTTTGAAGGCGTAGAGCCTCTTGTCGGTGAGCAAGAAAACATGGCCTTCGGTGCACAGGATGCGATAAGCTCTCTCTCTTCTAGAGCTGAGATGCAGTGTCGTCGTCGTCTGATCGCCAAGGAGGTCCCTTGCGAAGTGGATCGAACAATCGAGTCCAAGCGCCGCCACGGCGAACGGGAAGCCGTCGACATCCAGCGCGGCAACATCGACGAAATCGACACCAACGGGTCGGAGCTTCTTGCCGTAGTTCTCAAGCCCGGCACCGGCCAGCGGCATAGTGGCGAAGCCCCCCCGACGTCCGGCGCATGCGAGGATTGTTCCTCGGTCTGGGCTGGCCAGGCTGACAACTTTGTAGATGTATAGTGCTTCATCGGCGGGCTTGAGGATTCTCACCCTTTGGGCCGTCTCCGGTCTCGGGTCCATGAGCAGGATTCCCCGCCGGCCCAGCGGAGCGATGATGGAGCCGCTGTGCGTGCTGGCCACACCATGCGCGCCCATGGAAGACGGTTCGCCGAACGTGTCCCCCGCGGGGCCCGGGCACCTTCAGGAAGGTGACATCGTTACGGGTGCTCACAGCCATGAGACCGTCGGCGAACGCAATCCCGTTGACAGCTTCCTCCGACGGCGCGATTGGATATGGGCCGATCAACTCGGCCCCATCCAAGCTCATGAATTGAACCCGGCCGTCGTCCGAGCCGAACCAGCAGCCGGGTTCACCCGGGCTGCCTCCCGCCCAGGACACCTCGAAATTCGGCAAGCAGGTCGTGCGGATTTTCACGCTCTCGGCGCCGCTGTCGGAAATCATCAGAGATGATCTCCCTTGTATAATCTCTTCCGTTCGCGGTGCGTGATCAGTCCCAACGCTTCCATTCTGAGAAAGACAATCTTGGAGTGTACCCCCGGTGCCCCATGGGGGTCAGGGGGTTATTGTGCCACGCGGCCAATCCCGGGCCGGATTTTCGGAGCAGTGTTCCGATCAGTCGGCCCCTTTCTGCCCCACCTGCCGACGTCGGGTGAGGCCTGCTCACACTCAGCGGCTGCCAGAACGGGCCCGCGTACCCTTGGTCTTGAACAACCCTGTCGTGGTATCTTCGAGTCGAGCAGACGCCGGAAGGATGGCACAAGGTTCTTCATCGCTTGAAGCGCCGAGGAGGTGCACGATGCCGTCACCGTTTCCGGGCATGAACCCGTATTTCGAGCAGGCGGCCCACTGGCTCGACTTCCACTCGGAGTTCCTGTCGGCGCTTCGCCGTCTCCTGGCCCCGCAGGTCGCACCAAAGTACATCGTCCAACTCGAGGAGCATATTTACATCCACGACCTGCCACCGGAGCAGGACGTCGAGAAGGTGCCGTTCCTGGAAGTCCGGGATCGCCAGGGTCGCGAGCTGGTGACTGCGATCGAGCTCTTGAGCCCGTCGAACAAGCGGTCTGGTGAAGACCGCGAGCAGTACCTCGGCAAGCGTCGCGAGCTGCTCCGGAGCCCGGCCCACCTCGTCGAAATCGACCTCTTGCGTGGATGGACCCCCATGCCCCAGGAAGGCCGGCCCGATTGCGACTATTCGGTGATGGTCAGCCGGGCCGAGAAGCGGCGGGCCGCGGACTTCTGGCCCATCCGTCTCCGCGATCGGCTGCCGGTCATCCCCATCCCGCTCCGTCCCCCGGATGCCGCCGCTCGGGTCGATCTCCAGGAAGCGCTGCACCGCGCCTATGACGGGCCCGGCTACGAGCACTTCATTTATCGCGGCGAGCCCGAACCGAGCCTGTCGCCGAACGACGCAGCCTGGGCGCGGCAGTTCGTGCCGGCAGGCGCATGAGGTTTTCTCGCTGGCGCGTTGCCTTCCCGTGGAGGCCGGCGTTTTCGCGGGCTCGAGGTGGAACAAGTGTAAGTCACGCCTTGCGTGACGATCTGCCCCGCACTCGGCGTGACCTAATCAAACAGCCGCCTCTGCTGTTCAAGAAAGGGCACCTCGGGATCGAGCACCGGTTCGGCCAGGCCGAGGTGGAGATAGGCTGACGAGCAAGCCTGGCGGCCGCGAGGAGTCCGGACGACGAACTCGCGGCGCAGCAGGTACGGCTCGACCTCGTCTCTCAGGGTGTCGACCGCAACGTTCATCGTGGCGGCCAGCGCTTCCACACCGGTCGGCCCCCCCTTGAAGACGCGGATGAGGGTCTCCAGATAGCGCCTGTCTTGCTTGTCCAACCCTTCCGAATCAATCTCTTGCATCTGGAGGGCATCCCTGGCGATCGGCAGGATGATGTTGCCGTCGCCGCGGGCAATGGCATAATCACGGACCCAGCGGAGACGGGCGTTGGCGATCCGGGGGGTGCCGCGGCTCCGGCTGGCGAGTTCGCACGCGGCCCGGGTATCAATGGTCGTCCGCAGCTTGGCCGCGTTGATCGTGATGATGCGGGCCAGGTCGTCGGCATCGTAGAACTCGAGGTGCTCGTGCATGTGGAACCGCTCGCGGAGCGGGCCGGAGAGCATCCCGCTGCGGGTGGTCGCGCCGATGATCGTGAACTTCTTGAGCGGCAAGTTGATGGTACGCGCCGACATCCCCTCGCCCAGCACGACGTCGACGCGAAAATCTTCCATGACTGGGTAGATGAATTCCTCGACGGCCTTGGGCAGCCGGTGGATCTCGTCGATGAAGAGGATGGAGCCCTCCGCGGCGTTGGTCAGGTACGGCATGACGTCCATCTTCTTGTCGAGTGCCGCGCCGCTGGTCATGTTCAGCTCGACGCCCAGCTCATTGTGCAGCACCGTCGCGAAGGTTGTCTTGCCCAGCCCGGGAGGACCGTCGAAGAGGATGTGGGGCAGGGGCTCGCCCCGCTTGCGTGCCGCCATCAGGGCAATGGCCAGACGCTCCGCCACGGCCCTCTGGCCGACGATCTGGTCCAGCCGCTGGGGACGAAGCCTTTCATCGACCGGATCGATCACACGCGGCAGACGCGCCGGATGAGAGTCCGATCCGGCAGGGTCCTTGCCCTCGCTGCCACCGTCACGCTTTCCCTGGATGATTGGCTCTCTCATGGGATCCTCTCGTAACGAGTGGCGAGTGGCGAGTGGCGAGTGGCGAGTGAGGAATGGCCAGATCGGCGCGTCGTCGAAAACTTGACGCGCCTTTCAAAACCCCTGTACGTTACTCGCCACTCGCCACTCCGAGTAATTCGCCACTGGCCACTATTCCCTGCTTTGCTGATAGATCGCTTCGATCATATCGGCCACGGTCTTGAATTTTTTCTTGCCGGTCAGAACGCGATCGATGGCCTGACGGGCCTGGCTCTCGGTGTGGCCGACCGAGAGCAGTGCGGCGTACGTGTCGCGAATCACGTCGGGACCGACGTACTCGGTCTCGCCATTGCTGCCGGCGTGCCCGGCGCCGGCGTGGGCCGCGTCGGGGCCGACGATCAGGGCAAACTTCCCCA
Source organism: Isosphaeraceae bacterium (assembly GCA_049579985.1). Taxonomy (GTDB): domain Bacteria; phylum Planctomycetota; class Planctomycetia; order Isosphaerales; family Isosphaeraceae; genus Aquisphaera. Next base: position 6,913 of record JBAUOX010000730.1, read on the forward strand.
CCTTGCGGCGCAGCTTGGCAACGATGCGTTCGGCCATGGCCTCGCCGATGCCCGGGTAGGTCGCCAGCATCTTCACGTCCTGGTCCTCGATCGTGCGGGCCAGCTCGCGGACCGGCCGCACCATCGCCCGCAGCGCCTTGCGCACGCCCACGCCGTCCACCGAGCAAAACGTGTCGAAGAACTCGCGGTCAATCGGCGAGAGGAAACCGACCAGCCGGGGAACCATCCTCCCGGTCATGGCGTTGCCGTCGATGTAAAAAATAGTATGCAGCGTGATCGGCTCGCCGAGCTTGCCCTGAACCTGGCGGCGGGTGTGCTCGGGGATCAGCACCTCCATCTCGAACGGCTCGACAGCCAGGGTCAGTGACTCCTCCGCGACCGTCTTCAAAATGCCTCGGATGTGCGTGATCACCGTGCGCTGAGTCCTTTCTCGATCATCCGACGAAGTCTGGTTTTTTGTTCAGTGATTATGCACGACGATCGATCGCGATGCAAGAGCAAGCGCATCGAGGTGGAGACCTGCGAGAGCCGTCGATCGTGGCCGCCCGGCGTGAGCGGACCCATCGGCCAAGGTTGATGAGAGTGCCGGCGCCGAGGCGTGCGCATTGTTGGTCCGTCCAAGGCGACGTGCCACCGCGCTCTTGCCGTCTCGACGACCGCGCGGCGCATGAGCGGCTCGAGGGCCACCTGGCTGACCGGGACCATCATTTGGCGTCGCGCTGAAACCTTTTTCGCAACGGCGCGGCTCGACCGACTGCCGGCGCGAGGCGAGGCGCGCCGTCGTGGCCCTCACAGCGGCACGCGTACTGTTCGTCGCATCGGCTGGATCCGAAAATTCTGGAAAAACCCAGGGAAAACCGCTGTGGATCGAACGCATGAGAGTGTCGTCAAAACTAGGCTTGGTGCGATGCAAGGGTTCCAGCGTTTCCTGATTCGAGCCACGCGAAGTCGTGGAAACCCAAAAAAACCTGAGAAAATCCGCGTTTTTGGGCAATCTTCCTCTTCCATTAATTCAAAGATTTGGTATGAATTGGCGCAGGGACCGCTCGATCAGAGCTGGTCGAAGACAAGCGAACATGTTTAGCAACGAGGTGATAGCGATGGCAGTGAAGAAGTCGACGGCACCCAAGAGCGGCACGAAGACAGCGAAGGCCAAGCCCGCGGTCAAGCAGGCCGCACCCAAGAAGGCCGACGCCAAGGCGAAGGCAACCCCCAAGGCCGACGCCAAGCAGGCCGCACCCAAGAAGGCGCCGGGCGTCAAGCTGACCGAGCCCCAGAAGAAATTGCTGGAGTCGGTGGCCGCGACCAAGGACGAGGGCATCATGGGCACCAAGGGCAATGCCAAGGTGCTGACCGCCTTGCTCGAGAAGAAGCTCGTGAAAAAGGGTAAGAAAGAGAACGATCAGTTCCGCTACCACATCACCAAGCTCGGTTCGAAGCACTCCCCCGCGCCGGGCAGTTCGACGACGAGCTCCGAGCCGAGCTCGGCCCCGCCGGCCTGATCACGGCATCACCAGGGGGAACGCGAGCCGTCAGGTCAGCAGCAGCCACTGACGGCTCGCTTCCTGGCCCGTTCACACGGGGTAACGGGCTCATCCCGTCCACGATATGTGCCCACCTTGCCTGTCGTTCGTTAGTTCACTGGCTGAGTGGCCGGCCCTTTCCCTTTCATCCGCTCCCAAGTCGGCCTTGGCAATTTGCCGGCTTGCCGTTAAGATCCCCCGGCCGTCGTGGTCCAATCCCTTCTTTGCCCGATTCACGTCCTTGGCTGGCCGATCGCAACGGTTTCTCGTCCCAGGGTTTGATCTGCCTCGGCCGCGAGGGAATGCGGCCGATCGGGCGGTCAAACGAGTTCGCAGGCACATTTTGCAAGCGCGGGGCTGATGGTCATGGATGACGCCTCCTCCAACCCGCCACGTGATCGCCGTCACCTTTCCAGGCTGATGGTGGTCTGCGCCCTTGCGGTCGCAGGCTGCACAACCTGGGTGGGAACGACGGCCAAGAGCTTTTTGGGACACGTGCGCAATGACCCTGACCCCAACATGCGCTATGTTGCCTACTCGAAGCTTGGCGATCTCCGCGCCTACGACAGCGAGGAAGAGAAAGCCGAGGCGGTCCGCATCCTCATCGACAAGTTCGAGAAAGGGCACGAGCCGATTGCCACCAAGGCCATGATCTGCCGGACTCTGGGACAGCTTCGCGATCCCCGCGCGCATGATCTGCTGGTGAAGTCGGTGAACAGCCCCGAGGCCGTGATCAAGATCGAGTCCTGTCGCGCGCTGGGGAAAGTCGGCCGGCCCGATGACGCCACAATCCTGGCGCAGGTGATGACCCTGGACAACCTCGAAGACGCACGGATTGCGGCGATCGAAGGGCTGGCGGAGCTCAAGACGAAGGACCCGCGGATCGGCCAGTTGCTGGTCGAGAACATGGATCACGACGACCCGGCCATCCGCCTGGCCTCGCTCAATGCCCTCCGCAAGCTGACCGGCAAGGATTACGGCACCAATCCCGCCGACTGGAGGCGCAAGCTCAAGCCGATGCTCGACGCCGCCGCGGCGACCGCCTCCCCAAGTCCGGGTGATGCCGCGATCAAGGCCCGGCCCGCGGCGGAATCCGCGCCCGCGACCAGGTCCCCTTGACCTGATCTGGTATGATTGCGAACCGAGGACGCTTGCGCGCTGTCCGTCAGGGGAAAGCCGCCGGAACCAAAGCCGTGTCCGGTGGGCATCCCCGAGCGTGGCGCCTGATCGAGCATCCCGGGCCGCGAGACGACATGGACACGCACACGCTCGACCTGCTTGAGTTCGCCAAGATCCGCGCCCTGGTTGCCGCTCGCGCGGCCTGCTCTCTGGGCAAGGAGGCCGCGCTCGGGCTGCAGCCGGTCAGTGACCGCGCCGAGATCCACGACCGCCACGTGCTCACGACCGAGATGGTCGAGGCCCGTCGCTCCGGCCTTTCCCCTCCACTGGGTGGTCTGCACGATATCCGCGCGCACGTTCGCCGCGCGCAAGTCGGCGCCATGCTGGAGCCCGAAGAGTTGGCCGAGACCGCCGAGACGCTCAAGGCGCTGGGCTGCCTCGACCGCTGGCTGACGCGGGTCGGCGAACAGTTTCCCCGGTTGGGAGGCCTGCGCCAGGGCGTGGGGGAATTCTCCGGCGTGGCCACCGCCATCGAGGGCTGCCTCGACAGCCGGGCCAAGGTGCTGGACACCGCGAGCCGCCGGCTGTCGATGCTGCGACGCGAGATCGGTCAGGCCGAGGAAAAGATCCAGGAAACGCTCCGCCGGATGCTGCGATCTCCCGAGATCAAGCGGATCCTCCGCTACCCCAACTTCACGATGGTCGGCCATCACTACGTTCTGCCCGTGGCCAAGGACCATCGGGGCGAGCTGCAGGGCTCGGTTCAGCGCAGCAGCGCCACGAACGAGACGGTCTACATCGAGCCGACCGCGATCTCGGAACAGTCTGCTCAGCTCTCGTATCTCCGTTCCCGCGAGGCGAAGGAGATCCGTCGGATCTTGCGCTGGCTCAGCGCCCAGGTCGGCATGGTGGCCGACTCGCTGCTCCAGACCCTGGCGATCATGGCCGAGCTGGACCTGATCCATGCCGGGGCCCGGTTCAGCCTGGAATACCGGATGTCGACCCCGGACATGAACGACGAGGGACGCCTCGTCCTCCGCCAGGCCAGGCATCCACTGCTCGAGGCGATCGTCCTCAAGGACCTCGCGCTGCCTGCCACCGGCTCAGCACCCCTCGCGGCGGCGACGGGCGTCGAGCCTGTTCGTTCCGTGGTTCCGATCGACGTCCATCTGGGCGTGCAGTTCCAGATCCTGGTCGTCACGGGTCCCAACACGGGGGGAAAGACGGTCGCGCTCAAGACCGTGGGCCTGCTGGCGATCATGGCCCAGAGCGGCCTGCACGTGCCGGCAGCCGAAGGCTCGCAGCTTCCGGTCTTCGACCAGGTGCTCGCCGATATCGGCGACGAGCAGAGCCTCGAGCAATCGCTCTCGACGTTTTCGTCGCATGTGCGGCGGATTTCCCAGATCCTGGGCCAGGCGACACAACACTCGCTGGTCGTGCTCGATGAGCTGGGAGCGGGAACCGATCCCGCCGAAGGAGCGGCGCTGGGGCGGGCCATTCTCGATGAGCTGGACAGTATCGGCTGCCGGTCGATGGTCACGACCCATATCGGCGACCTCAAGTCCTACGCACTGGCCAATCCCCGCGCCGAGAATGCCGCGGTCGAGTTCGACGTTGAGACACTCCAGCCCCGCTATCGACTGCACATCGGCGACGTGGGCCAGTCGAACGCCCTGCAGATCGCCCGCCGCCTGGGCTTGGCCGGGCACGTCGTGAACCGGGCCGAGGCCTACCTCGAGCAGTGCCGCGGGGCGGTCGTGCCGGCCGAGTGGGAGCTCGCCGGCAAGCTGCGCAGGGAAGCCGAGGACGCACGGCAGG
>JBAUOX010000731.1:0-7597 GCA_049579985.1 Isosphaeraceae bacterium
CCCGACCGACCGCGGCCTCGTCGTAATGGCGGCGCTGGTTGGCGGTATCGATGCCCCGAAAGCCTTGCCGCAATGCGGACTCAGTCAGGCGCTGCGTCTCCTGCTCCTTCCAGGCGGTCCCGTACAGAAAGCAGGGCACTCGAACGCCGTCGATCGACAAAGTCTGGCTATGCATCGGCTCCTCCGAAGGTCATGAAGGACACGCTCATTGTATCGGCAGGTGCGCTTCCTGCGAAAAACTGGACCATCGCGCAGGTACCTGGTTCAAGAGCAACTTCTTGCCTGCGTCGGCGTCTTCGTGGGTGGAATGCGGCATCGCCACCCCGAGCACGAATGGCTGGCAAAGGTGGAACCAAGAGCGGCGTCTCTATGGGGTTCTGCTCACCTCACCTCGATTTATGCATAATCGACGATCGAAGCAGCGTTGAAAGCGAGGGACTGCTGATCCCAGTCTGCGGAACGCGGATCGCTAATTCTACTGTCTCGCTAGCGTCTGAGGCTGTTCTTCAAAGATGGCAATATGTTACGTGCGCGGTAATGAAAGAGCCTTCGGACTCAACTCAGAACTCATCGTTCCGCTCCTGCCGCGCGCGTCGTCACGATCCCCCGGGCGGCGGCCCATTGCTGGAGGTCGTGGCGGCCGATGGCAGCGGCCATCAGGTCGGGGAACTGGTCTGGTGTGCATGCGAATGAGGGGATCGCGAAACCGGCGAACTTCGCCGCCACGTCATGGTCAAAGCCGGACGCACCATCATCATTGAGAGCCAGAAGCGCGATCATCTGAACGCCTGATGACGCAATCGAGGCGACCCGCTTGAGCATCTCAGCGCGGTTGCCCCCCTCGCAGAGGTCGCTGACCAGCACCAGGATTGTGTCGGTGGGCTGGCGGATCAATGTCTGACAGTAGCCAAGGGCGCGGTTGATGTCAGTGCCGCCGCCGAGTTGGGTGCCGAACAGAAGCTCGACGGGATCATCGAGCTTCTCGGTCAGGTCGACGACTGCGGTGTCGAAGACCACGACCTGGGTTCGCACCGAGGGGAGCGAGGCGAGCACGGCCCCGAGGATTCCGGCATAGACGACCGAGGTCGCCATCGATCCACTCTGATCGATGCATAAGACGATCTCCCGCAGCGCGGAGCGCTTGCGGCCGAAGCCGAAGCGAGACTCGGGGATGATCGTCCGATACTTGGGCTGGTAATGCTTGAGATTGGCCCGGATGGTGCGGTTCCAGTCGATCTCGTTGTGCCGCGGCCGGCGCGTTCGCGTCGCCCGGTTCAGGCTGCCGGTCACCGCCTGCCGCAACGGTTCGGCGAGCTTCCTGAGCAGGTCATCGACGACCTTTCGCACCACCAGGCGGGCCGTGTCCTTGGTCTTGCCGGGCATGACCCGACTGAGGGAAAGGAGGTTGGCGACGAGGTGAACGTCGGGCTCGACGGCGGCCAGCAGCTCCGGCTGCATGAGCATCTCGCGGAGGCCGAGGCGATCGAGCGCGTCTTTCTGCATCACCTGAACGACCGATGTCGGGAAGAACTCGCGGATGTCGCCCAGCCACCGTGCGACCCGAGGCGCCGAGCCCCCCAGGCCGCCCCGCCGATCCTTGGGACGCGACGGCCCGGACTCGTCCGCACCCGCGCCACCGTCGTAGAGCATCCCCATGGCCTTGTCGATCGCCAGGTCGCCGGCGCTCAAGCCGCAGCCGATGCCGTCGGCCGTTCCGCCCCCCAGGATCAGCCGCCATCGGCGAAGTCGCTCGTCGGTTCCAGTGCGCGGGTTCGGGCTCATGGTGGATGCGGCCTTTCGTCACGAGGGAAGCCCGTCGACAATGCCGAGCAATCGGGACAGCAGCGGCAGAACAGCCTCGGCTCGTGCAAGATCGAGGTCGGTCTCGACGCCTGTCTTCACTGCCTGCCGGTCTTGTCCGCTCTCGGCCCGCTGGCCCATCTGGCGGCGTTCGGGGGGAGTGAAGGTCGAGAAGGTGCGGCGGAGCAGAGGGAGGACCAGCGAGAACGTTTCGGAGGGGAGTCCAGAAATCCAGACGTCGAGCACACCCCAGAGGGCTCGATCGTGGAGCAGGAGGAGCCCACTCCCTTTGAGCAACCCTTCGACCCAGGCAGCGGCCTGTGCGGGTTCGACGGCCCGTGAAAGCGACAGGTTCAACCGTCGCGCGGCCTCCTCGCCATCGATCGCCCCGGCATCGAGCAAGACCCGGACACAACGGCCGGCCACCAGGCCGTGCAATCCCGGCTGGTCGAGCATTCTGGTCAAGGCCCCGTGCCACGCGGCCTGGTGCTCGGGATTCTGGATCAGGTTGATCGCCGCGTCCACGCGCAGCAGCTTGTCGAACATCGCCTCGGCGGCCTGGCCGTTGAGTGAAAAGCAGGCGGCGGGCAAGCCGACGGCGATCCGGGCCACCAGCCCGCTGACCACGTGGGCGATGATCGCGGTGTCGGTCTGGCGGACGTTGCCGTAGCGGAGGACACCGGCCAGAGGAGGCAAGGCGTCCATCAGGTGAGTGACGTCACTGGCCAGTGCCGCCTCGGCCTGGACCCGCTCCATGATATGTCGAACTGTTTCGGGAAGCTCGGCCAGGATCGCGTCGTCGAGCAGTTTCGTCAAGACGGGCAACGTCGCGCCGTGGTCGGCCAGGTCGCGGGCCCGGGCACTCGCAGCGCCCTCGACGGTATTGCCCCAGGCGGCGGCCTCGATGACCGCGACCGCGAACTCGGGCTGCCACTGGAGTTGCCAGACCTCCTTGAACGTTCCCTTCCCCCGTGCCTCGGACAGCTCTCCCCAGGAGATTCCCAGCAGCCTCAACCGATAGAGCAAGTGACTCCGCTCCAGGTCGGTGGGCTTTCGGAGGTCGAACGTCTTGATCTCGCGCGAGGCTCTGGGCTCGAGCTTGAGGCGCTTCTGACGTCGCGTCAGGTCTTGCTGGAGCGGGACGGTAGGAATGTCGGCGGGAACCTTGCCCAGGGTCTCGCCGACGATCAGCTTGTCGTGGATCAGACGCATCGGCAGGGCCTCGCCGAAGCAGAAGATCGCCTGGACTGCGTCGTTGAGCTCAGAAAGATCGGGAAGCCCCCGGCCGTGGAGTGCGGCCATCGCCTCGGCCAGTCGAACCGCCTCGATGATGTGGGCCGACGAGGCGTCGAGATCCTGGTCGCGGAGCAGCCGAGCCACGCGCGTCAACCAACGGCTGACGACCCGATCGGGCGCTGTCCAGAGATGGTGGTACCACCCTGGCGAGTCGATGCCGGCACCATAGCCGCTGTCGCGGCAAAGTCGGCCATGAGTCCAGGGCACCCAGGCGGCCTGGACCTTGACCTTGGGCAGGTTTTTGAGCTGTGCGGTGTCCTTGGCCGTGGGCATCGTGGCCGGATTGAGTGCAGGCGCATGCCAGGCACCACAGACGACCGCGATCCGCTGGAAGCCCTCGCGCAGTGCCGCCCGGATCGACTGTCGCATGAACGCCTCGCGTTGCGCCTCGCGAAGGCCGGCGTGCGGCTTTGTCTCGTCAGGCAGGCTCTCACGCAGGGTGCTCATCGCCTCGGAAATGGCGGCGAACACGTCTCCACTGTTGCCATTTCCATCCCCGCTCCCGTCCCTCCGGTGCTCGACCAGGTGCTCCCACCACCGCTCGCCATCGTCGTAGCCGGCAGCCTCGGCCAGCCATTTGAGCGGGTCGCGACGGATACGGAACGCGGCAGCCAAGACGTCCGCGGATTGCTCTTCAGCTTGATCCTCCCCCACAACGGGGCAGGAGACTTCGCGTTCGCCGTCCTCCGTGGGTGAGGGTTGGTCCTCCGAGCTTTGTGGTTCCGGCTCAGGATCCGGTTCCGGCTCGCCGAGCTGATGAGCCTGGGGAAGATCGATAAATCGAATGGGCAGCTCTTGCGCCAATCCAAAACGGATCGCCTGCCATTCGGGAGAGAACTCGGCGAAGGGATAAAAAGCCGCGTGCTGGGGTTTGTCTGGCAAGTAGACCAGGATCGCGACTGGCGGCTCAAACTCGGCACGACCCGCCAGGGGAATCAAGTCATTGGCATCCGGAGGACCCTCGATCAGGATCGCGTCGGGTTTCATTTCCTCAAGCGCCCGCACCACGCTCCGCGCCGATCCCGGCCCGTGATGCCGGACGCCCAGGATCCGCACGATCGGGCCCGCCTTCACAGCCTGGTCGCTCTCATCGGTCTTCGCCTTGGGACGTGCCATAGAAGAGCCTCAACCCTCGCCCTCAGGTCAACTCCCGACACGCGCGATACATGTCCTTCCATCCATCGCGTTCCTTGACGACGGTCTCCATGTACTCCTGCCAGACGATGCGGTCCTGCACGGGGTCCTTGACTACGACGCCGACCAGTCCTGCGGCGATGTCTCCGGCGCGAAGGCGGCCGTCGCCGAAGTGGGCAGCCAGTGCCAGCCCCTGGCCGACGACCGAGATGGCCTCGGCGGTGCTCATCGTCCCGCTTGGTGGTTTGAGCTTTGTCTTGCCGTCCTCCGTCTTGCCGTCGCGGAGCTCTCGAAAGACCGTGACCACGCGGCGGATCTCCGCCAGGCCGGCCAGCTCGGTCGGCAGCTCGAGCGCGCGGCCCAGGCTGTTGACCCTGCGATGGACGATGTCCACTTCCTCCTCGGCGGTTTCCGGGACCGGAAGGACAACCGTGTTGAACCGCCGCTTGAGCGCGCTGGAGAGCTCGTTGACACCTCGATCCCGGTTGTTCGCCGTGGCGATCACGTTGAAACCCTTCTTGGCCTGGACCTCGTCCCCCAGCTCGGGAATCGGCAGCGTTTTTTCGGAGAGGATCGTGATCAGGGTATCCTGAACCTCGGCCGGCATGCGGGTCAGCTCCTCGACCCGGGCGATCTTCCCCGCACCCATCGCCACCATGAGAGGGCTGGGCACCAGGGCCTGGAGGGACGGCCCGTCGGCGAGCAGCCGCGCGTAATTCCAGCCGTACCGGATCGCTTCCTCGCTGGTGCCGGCCGTGCCCTGGATCAGAAGCGTCGAGTCGCCCGAGATCGCAGCCGAGAGATGCTCCGAGACCCAGCTCTTGGCCGTTCCCGGCACGCCCAGCAGGAGCAGGGCCCGATCGGTGGCCAGGGTTGCGATGGCGATCTCCATCAGCCGGCGGTTGCCGATGTACTTGGGCGAGACTTCGAAGCCGTCCGGTAAGGTCCCGCCCAGGAGGTAGGTGGCGACCGCCCAGGGAGAAAGCAGCCAGTTCGGCGGCCGAGTGCGGTCATCGGCCTTCTTCAGCTCGGCAAGTTCTTCGGCGAACTGCTGCTCGGCGTGCTCCCGCAGGATGGCGGTCATTGTCATGGCTGTAGCTCCAGAAGCATCTCGTGGCGGAAACGAAGAAGGTCCAGCGACTCGTTGACTGCCTGGAACAGATGAGGGACGGAGGGATCGGCCGCGACCTGGAGCTCCTCCTCGACCACTTCCGCGTACGAGGTCGGCATGCGCGCAGCCGCCAGCCGGAGGATCTGGCCTGCCAGCCAGTTGAGCCGGCCGTCTCGACTTTTCATCTCGCCCTTGGCGAAATCCACGACGGCATGGGACAGCTCCATCCCCCAGGGCAGGGCGAGGTTCTGAAACAGCTCGGTGGGATTTGCCACTGCCCCGGGGGCCGACCTGAGGAGGTCGGCCAGGAGTTCCTCCTGACGCAGTCTGGGGAGGCTCGCGAAGACCAGCGAGAGGCTAGAGATCTTCGAGAAGCCTTGCACGCGGTAGAAGGCGAGGATGGCCTCGAGCCAGTCCTGGCTGGAGTGCCGGCTGGCGCCGTGGACCCAGGCTCCGGTCAGGGTCTGCGACCACTCCAAGCGCCCGGCGGCTGCGAGCAGATCGGCGGCCGAGCGGCCGGATAAGTGGCACCAAGAGGACGGCGGTACGATTGCGAGCATCTGGGTCAACCAGGCATTCTTCTCGCCCATCCCTGGCTGCGACTTGGCGATCCCGTCGCGGGCCATGTCCTTGGTGTACTGGTCGGGAAGGTTGATGTCGACCTGGAGCTTGCCCTTGTGCTGGGAGAACTGCACGAGGGGCCCGACCCGTGCGATCATCCGCTGGCAGAGCCTGGATTCGGCGAGTCGGGAGAGAAGCTCGGCGGCGGCGCGACGGACCTCTACGCGCCTGTCGTCGAGCGCCGATTCGAGGAACGGCTCATCGTCCATGCTCAGGCCAACCGCGAAGGTCTCGAGGAAGGCGGCGCGGTCGGGGGGCGTCTCCTGGTCCCAGGTCGAAGCGACAAGTTCTCGGGCCCGGGCTGGATCGCTGACCCGGCAGCGTTTGAGTTCGTCGAGTCGCCACTCGCGGCTTGCCGTCTGCCAGTCGCCCTCCGGGTTTTTCCGTCCGGTCGCGTAGCTCCAGTCGGGGTTCTGGGCCGCCAACCAGCGACCGCGCTGGCCCATCACAGCGACGATCGCCTCACGAAGGTCACGCTGGCTTCGCCCCTGCTCGAGGAGAGAAACCAGATCTTCGTCACGGACTCGTCGGCCCGACTGAGCCAGGGCCGCAAGCCACTCGGGCAGGACCTCGCGATTCTGGCCCCCCAGCATGCGCGCAAGATGATCGCTGGACCGGAGGCTGCAGGCAGGCCGTTCATCGGCCAGGCAGGGCTCGGGCAGAGAAGTCTTGTCGATCATGGGTCTTGCCCCGGCGCGACGGTACAACGATACGAGTCCCGCCTGGGTGAGGAGCATCTGGTCAGGGTCCGGTTTTTTCGCCGCCACCGCAGCCAGCACCTCACCGAGCTTGCCGCTCGCGCTGGGAATCGGAGAAGCACTCCGCTCCTGCCCCACCAGCGCGGCGGCAACCAGTTCCTGCCAGATCGTATGAGCCGAGTGAGACGTTCCCATAAGAATTCGGCGAGGGGACCGTCGCTTTCAAGCGACAGGGGAATCGCCGTCCGTTCTTCGCGTAACAAATGATGGACTGATCCAATGAGCGGCCCTGACCGACTGCCGCTTCCCGTCACAGTCGTAGTAGCGAAGCGCGCCCTTGTTGATCCCGCACAGCCTCCCTGGTCCGCGAGGAGTTCCGATCAGGAGCCCTTTCCGAAGACCGGCCACTGTCCCTGTCGAATACGGCTCTCGAATTCCTCTCGTGCCCGGCTGCGTATCATGCAGGCGCCGGCGCACGGCACGATAGGTGTCATCGACCGCAAGAAACGGACCAGGCTCAACAGACTCTCCCGTGCCCACAGCGCACGCCAGCGCCAGTGAATCGGAGCAATGCGACTCGAAGCGATCCTCTGACTTGTCCTTTGTCTTGTGATAGCCGAATCCTTGGCGAAGCTCCTGGGTCTCGTGTCCCTTGTATTCCGTGACGTTGATCTGTTGCTCAGCGAAGAACGCGCGGATCTTCGCCTTGCCGATCTCCACCGTCGAGAAGTTAGTCCCCCAGCGCTTGGCAGCATGGTGGAAACAGACATCCTCGATGCCGGCAACGGACACGGGATAGATCCGACACAACTCGCGGAGGATCTTCAGCCGGGAATCAACAATGACTTTTTGGCTCGGTGCCAGGAAGTTCTTGCGGCTCCGGTTGTCTGACCGGCAGGGCCGGCGGCGGCAGTTGCGGAATCGGCGTGCCCGTCGC
>JBAUOX010000732.1:0-3874 GCA_049579985.1 Isosphaeraceae bacterium
CAGCAATGCGGGCCGCGTCGGCTGGGAGAGATTCTGCCCGTAATCTTGGCCAAACTGGGGGTGAATCCTGTAGACTTGAGCATGAAGGGGGAGAACGACCTCACGTGACCGCACGGGCCGAGGAGCCAAATAACGCCGTGTGGCCCCGTGGCTCTCGAAGCCTTTGCCGAAAGCGTGGCGCTCTGTCGGATCACCAACGCCTGATACGGCGGCGTGGGGTCACTCCCCTGATGTACAAGTATGGCGAGATGTGATCTATTGTTTATGACAGAAGTGGCTCCCTTGGCCTTGCCGTTGCCTGGTCAAATGTATCCCATGAACTCGCAGCGATGCGAGCATGAGTGTGGTGCGCGCCCACATTCCCGTCCCAAAAACCGCATGGCGGTCTTTCGATTCCTCCGACAGCCTGTTCGGCTGCACCCATCTTGTCCTCCTTCTGGAGACCGAGACCGTCAGAAACTACCGCAAGCGGGTTCGCCAGTGTGAGGCGGTCGGTGAGCACGCTCTGGCCGAGCAGCTCCGCGCCATCCTGGTCCAGCAGCAAGATCACCAGATGTATCGGTCGCTTCAGAATATTCAGCAACGTCTTGACTTTCAGACGTGAGAGTGCTCCACTGACTGGCTGAGCACCCGCATTCACCCAAGTGCGGGGAGACGAGAGGGTGTCCTACAGACATCACTGAATAGCGATTCCTTAGCCCCTAATACTACTCCGTTAGATTTTCAGAGCGAATGACGCAACTCCAATAATATCAAGGATTTGAGACATCTAAGCAAATTGATGCATCAATCTCGATCGATGTATTAAGTCCAGAATTCTAAGAATTCTAAAGGACTTAGGCGGAGGTGACACTGTATATTAACCTTGTTGGACAAGCACTTTACGACGAAATGCCAGCCTACAAGCCAACAAGGACATCCATCGGAAGCTTGACTCCAAAGGAGAACAAAGGGGTCATTCTTAATTGTTGTGGCAAGATGCCTAGTCTGCGGAAAGCCAGTTTGCCTGGATCGTATAATTTAGCAGAGCAATTAGGAACGTCCCTTCAGGACCTCGCGGCGCCAGCGTGTTTGAGCCGCCAGGACGCGGCTTGAGGGCGAAGGATCGGGAAAGCTTGTGGCCTGCGAGAACGGGCTTGGGCTAGAATGGTTATCAGAGGGGAGGCCCACGGTGTCGACGATCACGATCGAGCTGCCGGACGAGGTTGTGCCGTCCGCGATCCCGCCCGAGGAGTTTGCACGCGAGCTGCGGCTGGCTGCGGCGATCCACTGGTACAGCCGGGGCCAGATCTCTCAGGGCAAAGGGGCGCAGATCGCGGGGATGGATCGACGGAGCTTCATCCTCGCCCTGGGCCGTGCTGGCGTGGACGCCATCCAGGTAACCGCTCAGGAACTCAAGGCGGAGGTCGAGAGTGAGCTCGAGGCGCGTCGTCAACGCCTCGCCGATCATCTTCCTCGATCGCGTGGGCCTTCTGGACCAGTTGAATGAGGCCGTTGTGACGGTGCTCGTTCCTGTCCCCGTCCTGGAGGAGCTCGGCGGTCTGACGGCCGATGATCCGGTGGCTGTTGCTGTGCGGTCCGTTTCCTGGATCCAGGTCGTGGCCGCGCCGCCGATCCCCGATTCGCTGCGACCCTTCCGGTTGGATCGGGGCGAGGAGGCCGTGCTGGCGCTTGCCTTGGTGCCGAGTGAGGAAGAGACCGAGGTCGTTCTCGACGACCTCGCCGCCCGCCGATGCGCCGCGGCGCTGGGATTGAAGGTTCGCGGCTCTCTCACTTTCTTGCTGATTGCGAAGGCCGAGGGACGGATCCCGGCAGTCCGCCCGCTCCTCGAAGAGCTGCACCGCGGCGGCATGCGTCTCTCAGCAGAGCTCTTCCGCCATATTCTCGACCTTGCCGGAGAATGAGTTCCCACGTTGCGAACAAAGGGCGAACATAGGGAAAGTTCTTAATTGTTGTGGCAAAATGCCCTGACTGCGGAAAGCCTGTTTGCCTGGATGGTGCAATTCACCAGAACAATCAGTCACGTCCCCTTCGCGGCCCCTCGTTATGCGGGCCAACTGGTGATTGATCTGCGCAGACGGACGTCTGATGATGGATTTGCGACGAAGTCGTGACCGGAGACCGTGGAGCTGCGCCCGAGGCGATCCAGGTTGATCGAGCGGTCTCCAACCTGCTGGTCCGCGTCTACGAATCCGACGACTGGAGATCGGCCATGACATGGTTTTTCTGACCTTCGTGCTCACGGCCACCGCGCCAGCCGACGCTCTCACTGTCCGGGAGATCGAGATCGTCCATTTTTCCCACGCGGATGTGGGTTTCACCGCAGAAGAGGTTCCTCGAAGTTCCGGAGATTGCAGAAGTGAAACTGGACAGAGCCAACTTCCAGCGACTCGCAAAGGCACGGATAGACGATGCCAAAGCGCTTTTGGACAATCAGAGGTGGGACGGTGCTTACTACTTGGCAGGGTATGCGGTGGAATGCGGACTGAAATCATGCATCATAGCAAAACTGCTGGCCACGGACGAGTTTCCCGAGAAGAGTTTTTCAAACAATTGCTGGACTCATAACTTAACTCAGCTCGTTTCGCTTGCCGGTCTGAAGGATAAACTTGATGCAGATGCAGACGTGAGTCTCAACTGGACTCTCGTCAAAGACTGGAACGAGACAGTTCGTTACGATCTCAAGGGCGCCAGCGACGCAAAGAGCAAGGCTGAAGATCTTTACCACGCCGTCACCGATTCCGCGCATGGAGTGCTCTTATGGATACAAATGCATTGGTAGAGTTCCAAATTGATGCAGGCCAGAGGCTCATTGTCCAGCTCATTCGCGACGGGTTGAGGGTCGAGGCCGCTCTTTGGGTCAAGACGGCCGAGGAAGGAATTTGGTTTCTTTATATCGCGTCCCCAATTGTTGAAGAGACTGGCCTGCCTGAAGCCTACCGCGTCCTGCAATCGTCACTTCAGCGTTTCCAAGGGATCCCTTTGTCTTTGTCCGACATCAAACTCATTGGGAGAGACAATCCGATCACACGAGATGTGCTAGCCATCCTTGCTCGCTTCCACGGCGCGATCGCCACCCGCTTGAGTGGCAAGCAACTCGGTGGCGTGTCAGTTGAAGAGGCTTACATATACCCCGCCTATCTTTTCTCAGCTCAAGGAGCAGGTCCGATGACCCAGGATGAGGTTCTTGGTGAGCTGTTCCGGCTGAAGAATCGTGGCCCTGGCTCGGTCCCAGCATCAAGAATTACATTGAGAGACGGAACCACGTTCACAGGTGCCCCTTTTTCGATCCAATCTGGTAGCCATCGATCTATGGTCATACAATTCGTCGCAGAGGGCGAGCTCGCCCCCCGTGTCTTGGGAATTGATGAGATCGCTTCAATTCATTGACGCGGGGCGGAGGTGACACCGCGGGGCGGAGGTGACACCGCGGAGGTGACACCGGCGGAGGTGACACTGTATATTAACCTTGTTAGACGAGCACTTTACGACGAAATGCCAGCCTACAACTGTCTCAAGGGGACATTGCTATTGACGGCGGATACCTGGAGAACCTGGGAAGCCATCGATTCCTCGCCGTTGAGCCTGTTCCTATGAATGGTCCGCCATGCCTCGATCGGCCCGAGCGTCGGCCGGTGGATACTGGTATCACGTGATCGACCAAGGCAATGCGAGGATGGGGCTGGAATACGGCCTTCAACCGCGAGGACGACAACCCCGTCCTTCGGCCACACCGGGAAAGTGACCACGGAAAACTGCCCACACCGCCTATCCCGCGGCCAGTCAGAAGAACGTCCCATTTGCTTTCCTTTGCTTTTCCTCCCTGGTTTGGAGACTCCTCGCTGAACTCCACCATTCCAGAGCTGCCAGGATC
>JBAUOX010000733.1:0-3018 GCA_049579985.1 Isosphaeraceae bacterium
GCGAGCGATACCACGGGCTGTTCTCGCCTGGCTCGCGGCCCACGGCTTCCAGCCAGACCTTGTCTGCAAGTCCCACTGGACTGCGGGCAAGGTGGGCGTGCGGGCTCATGGTGCTTGGGACCACGAAGTGTTTACACGAGACCTGGGGTGGTCGGCGTTCCAGTGCGTCGCGGTCCCCCTGGTCGCTCAGAAGAGCGAAATGGCCGTCAGCCCGGATCGGGTTGCCGATGGCCACAAGTCTTTCATAACCGAGCGATTCGATTGCGTCCCATGCCTCTTGTTCAATTCCCGAGGCTTCCTCGCAGACGACAAGGAGCGATTTCGCATGATGGCCGCTGGCCCGCTCCACGCTCGTTGTGGAGAACCCCAGAGCCTGCCAGCCAGGTCGGACAACGACGGTTGCCGGACTGGCCTTGATTCCAGGACTGACGACCGCGGGCAGCAAGCCGGCTCGCCAAAACCTCGAACCTTCGACGGCGCGTCTCACCTCTTTCCAGAGGACCGCTCCCAGACTGGTTTGGCCCGGGCCAGTGACATAGACCAAGGATTCCTTGCGAGTCCACAAGTACCACAAGATCAGGCCAGCGACCCACCATCCTTTTCCCGTCATATTGCCCGATTCAATGCATACTTGGCGGTATGCAACGACGGCCTCGCTCCATTCCTTCTGGGCCGACCACATCGGTCCCCGCTGCAAGATCACGTCATTGAAATAGGACGGATCGTTCTTGCTGCGGAGAAGATGTTGGAGCAACCGCCCCTTCACGCTCCCTGCTGGGAATGGAGAAACTGTCGTCATGCGAGCTTCTCCGCCGCGGCCGCGGCCTTGTCTGCTTGATCTAGGGCCTCGAGGACTTCGGCGTCGTCGACTGCCTGTTTCCGTTGCAGTGGACCAAAGAGCCGCTGATCCAAGCGCAGCGTGATCGGAGCGCTTCCGCCGCGGGCCTGTCGCCACATCAGGGCTCGGAGCGACTTTTTTGATTGCGAGGCGCCCAGGTCATAAAACGATGAAAAACGCTGGCTGATGAGGGACTGACTACAGCCGACGAAGCTGGCTATGTCTCTCTGCGTCAGCCCCAAGCCGGCAAGCTTGCGAACCAGTTCAGGATCGATGTTCTTCCTTGGTCTGGCCAACGCTCAGTCCTTTCTTGACCTTGGAAAGAGTCATTGCGCGCTGACGGGATACCGCCGCGTTCCTTGAGCCGATCCCGCCAAGGCTGTCGACGCCTGGTTGTCATTCCAACGGGCATTTTGGATTTCAACGTGGAGCTTATAGCGTCGCAGGTCGCCCATTGTGAACCGGCCGCGGCCGTTCACGCCCACGCTGGGGATGATTCTATTGAAACCCAACTGGTAAACCTTGGTCGGGGAACAGCCCAAAAACCGAGCTGCGGTGTCTACCCCAACAAGTTCGTCGTCCGGCCGTTGCATGCGGTGTCCCCTGTGGTCGGTGCCCATCTAAGGCTCGAGTGTTATCCTGTTCTCAGAATGCGCTGCAATTCGCAATTGGGTTCCCGAATCCCGCCGAGTTCCGCGCAACCCCGCACCCGGCCATGAGATAGGGAAAGCAGCGCACGCAGCGGAAAAGGGGAATGAGCCATCCCAATTGAGTCCCGAATCGACAAGTTATCGAAGGGCCGGCGCAGCCGATAGCTTCAGCGCAAGCCGTTGCGGCCTTTCGGGTTCGGCAAACTGCGCCTCCGCGAAAATCGGCGTTTTTAATCGCCTGACGCCTTAAGGGCGTAAAACGATCAAAAACCCAGGCTGATGAGGGACTGACTACAGCCGACGAGGCTGGCTATGTCGTTCTGCGTCAGCCCCAAGCCAGCAAGCTTGCGAACCAGTTCAGGATCGATGTTCTTTCTTGGTCTGGCCATCGCTCAGTCCTTTCTTGACCTTGGACCATCACTGAGGGAAGGGCCCGGTTCCGCATCGGTACCCGGTGGTTCTCCAGCGCCTGTTGCTGGAACTGGCGCGCGAGTTCTGGGGAACGAGCCATCGCGGTTGAGTCCCGAATCGACAAGTTATCAGCCCCCGCGGGACGTCCTGGGAGCCGTTTGGTCCCAGGGCAGGGGAAGCCTGTCGGGCGGGAAAAGGCGGAAAACAGGGTGTATCGGCGAGGCCGACGTCAGCAGGACGGGGGAAAAAAACGCGGCGCGGAGGGGCCACGAACTGCGGCGAGCTTGCTTATGGGGACTCGAGCCAGAGACGGCGGAGGCCGTCAAAACCGTGGAAAAAACGGCCTGACCAGCCAAGAAAATGAGTGCGAAAAAGGCAAATTGCGCCTCCGCGAAAATCGGCGTTCAAGCGACGGGGGAATCGCCGTCCTTTCTTCGCGTCACAAATGATGGACTGATCCAATGAGTGGCCTTGACCGACCGCCGCTTCCCGTCACGGTCGTAGTAGCGCAGCGCGCCCTTGTTGATCCCGCACAGCCTCCCTGGTCCGCGAGGAGTTCCGATCAGGAGCCCTTTCCGAAGACCGGCCACTGTCCCTGTCGAATACGGCTCTCGAATTCCTCCCGTGCCCGGCTGCGTATCATGCAGGCGCCGGCGCACGGCACGATAGCTGTCATCGACCGCGAGAAACGGACCAGGCTCAACAGGCTCTCCCATGCCCACGGCGCACGCCAGCGCCAGCGAATCGGAGCAATGCGATTCGAAGCGATCCTCTGACTTGTCCTTGGTCTTGTGATAGCCGAATCCCTGGCGAAGCTCCTGGGTTTCGTGTCCCTTGTATTCCGTGACGTTGATCTTTTGCTCAGCGAAGAACGCGCGGATCTTCGCCTTGCCGATCTCCACCGTCGAGAAGTTCGCCCCCCAGCGCTTGGCAGCATGGTTGAAACAGACATCCTCGATGCCGGCAACGGACACGGGATAGACCCGACACAGCTCGCGGAGGATCTTCAGCCGGGAATCAACAATGACTTTTTGGCTCGGTGCCAGGAAGTTCTTGCGGCTCCGGTTGTCTGACCGGCAGGGCCGGCGGCGGCAGTTGCGGAATCGGCGTGCCCGTCGC
>JBAUOX010000734.1:0-2491 GCA_049579985.1 Isosphaeraceae bacterium
ATGGGCCACGGCATTGCCCAGGAGTTTGCCCTGGCGGACTACCAGGTTCGACTCCATGACCTGAGCGATGATCGGCTTCGGACCGCACTGACCGACATCCGGGCCAACTTATTGAGGTTGTCGTCAACGGGCCGCCTGGAAAGCGCCCAGATCGACCCGGCGCTCGCGGCGATCACCGTGAGCACCGATCTTGGGAGAACCGTCGCCGGGGTGGAGCTGGTCATTGAAGCGATCGTTGAGGAGCTTCGGGCGAAACACGCCTTGCTCCGTTCGTTGAACGGGCTGTGTGACGGGGAGACCATCATCGCCAGCAACACCTCGAGCTTCATGCCGAGCCGCCTGGCCGAGGCGATTTCTTGCCCGGATCGCCTGCTGGTGGCGCACTACTTCAATCCCCCTTACCTGATCCCTCTGGTCGAGATCGTGCCAGGGCCGGACACGTCGAATGAGACGGTCATGACCGTGGTCGGCCTCCTGCAAAAGGTCGGCAAGAAGCCGGTTGTGCTCAGGAAAGAAGCCACCGGCTTTGTTGGCAACCGGCTCCAGTTCGCCTTGTTCCGAGAGGCACTCGCGATCGTCGCACAGGGCATCGCCGACCCGGAAGCCGTCGATCAGGTGGTCCGGTTCGGCTTCGGCAGGAGACTGGCCGCGGCGGGACCATTCGAAGTGTTCGACCTGGCGGGCCTCGATACGATCCTGGCTGTCGCCACGCAGGTTTTTCCGGAGCTCGACACGGCCAATCCCACCGGGCAGCCCGTTCCGGAACTCTTGTTACGGAAGGTGGCAGAGGGCGACTTCGGCGTCAAGTCGGGTCGGGGATTTTATGAATGGACGGCTCAGAAAGCGGATGAGCTCAGAAACCGGTTGACCCGGGCCCTGGTACAGTCCGAATCCACCGGCTAGGGACACCGATCTCGAGCCACCGCTGCAATGGCGGGATTGTCAGACGCATCCCGGCGATCCGAACTCGAGACCGAGACCTCGATGAAGACCGCGATCATGTTGGAAACGGCCGTCGCCATGATTCCTGATGGAGCATCCCTAATGACACCTCTTGCCAAGAAGATCATCGCGCGGCGCGTGGCCAGGGAAATTCCGCCGGGAGGCCTCGTGAACCTGGGCATTGGCTTGCCCACGCACGTCACCGGTTTCCTGCCGCCGGGAATCGGCGTCTTCTTCCAGACCGAGAACGGCCTCGCCGGAGTGGGCCCGCGACCGGCACGGGGCATGGAGAACCCGAACCTCGTCGATGCCGGCGGAGGCCTCATCACGGCCATTTCGGGAGCAGCCAGCTTCGACAGCACCTTCTCCTTCGGCTCGATTCGCGGCGGCCACCTTGACCTGACCGTGCTGGGCGGCCTGCAAGTCGATGTCAGGGCGACGCCTGGTCAACTGGATGGTCCCCGGCACGCTGGTGCCGGGCATGGGCGGAGCCATGGACCTGGTCACGGGCGCCAGGCGCGTCATCGTCGCCATGATCCACAGTGCCAGAGGCCGCCCGAAGATCGTCGAGGAATGCACGTACCGGCTCACTTCGATTCGCCCGGTGAACCTGGTGGTGACCGACCTGGCCGTGATCGAGCCCACGCCGGACGGGCTTGTGCTCAGGGAGCGCGCACCGGACGTCTCGGTCGCTGAAATCCTTGCCGCCACCGGTGCCAGACTCCTCGTGCCCGAATCAGTCCCGGAGATGCAACTGGCCTGAGCAATACACTGATGTGCGGCTATTCGTGCCAGGAAACCCTCGCTACAATAGAAGTCGAATCGAGAGGAGTATTCCATGACCCACGAACAAGTCCACGAAACAGCAAGACGGCAACCATTCGAGCCGTTTCGCCTTATCCTGACAACGGGCGCAGCTTATGACATCCAGCACCCAGACCTGATCATGGTAGGTCGGCGCTCGGCCATCGTCGGAGTGACGAACGAGGCGAACGGCGCGGTATACGACCGCACCATCAAGGTCGACCTGCTTCACGTCGTGGGGATCGAAGAGCTTCCGGTGACCCGAAACCCTCATGCGCAAAACTAAAAGACCTGATTAACTCTTGACCACTCCTTGCGGCACCAGCGGCATAGACCGCAACTGATCTACGGTGGCATGCATTCAGGCTTCGACAACGTGCAGGGCGTGCCACCCGAACAAAGGTGCGTGGCTAAAACCTCCCTTTACTCGTGCGCGTGTGCCGAGCCCGCCGAGTCGCCATGGTTGACAATTAGGTCCACCGGCTGGGGTACAGACTCGGTCCCAAACACCATCAGCAACCAGAGCACGATCAGAAGTGAGTTTCTCAAGTTCAGCAGTAGCACCGCTGACATCCATAACGGAATGAGACCGCGGTGAAAGAACACCGGGTAGATCAGGAACGTGAGCGCACAGATCAGGGCATACAGCGGCCGGGCCCGACGGCCAAGGGAGCCGCTCATCACGAGAATGAAGGGCAGGACCCAGATCATAAACTGGGGGGAAAAGACCGGAGCTGCCAGGATC
>JBAUOX010000735.1:0-2636 GCA_049579985.1 Isosphaeraceae bacterium
GTGCTCGACGAACAGAGCCAGCGCCTCTTTAACTGACGCTTCGGGGGCGATTGAAATCAACCGTCGCTCCTTTGCGCCGAGAACATTGTCGACTCGCATCGATCGGCCTCCTCGAAAGTGGTTTCAATAAGTATATATAGTTACATATCTCAAACGACAGTCCCCACGCTCTACGTGTCGACGAGATGCTCCAGCGGCGCGAATTCCGGGACCAACCCTGGCGACGTTGGCGGGTCAAGGATGGGGAGAAAGGTTGGGGAGCAACTTAGCGCTGTAGTACTAGCTGCGTCCCCATTTCTGCTCCGTCCCCGTTTCTGCTCCGGAACTGTCTTAACTGTCTTGGTTTACCCGAAATAGCCCCAAGAGACAGGGACTGGTTCTCTTTCATCGAGGACAGAAGAACCAGAAACAACCGGAGCG
Organism: Isosphaeraceae bacterium; assembly: GCA_049579985.1. Lineage (GTDB taxonomy): Bacteria > Planctomycetota > Planctomycetia > Isosphaerales > Isosphaeraceae > Aquisphaera. The sequence goes on from JBAUOX010000735.1 coordinate 421, forward strand.
GCGAACGTTTACGAAAAGACCAGAGAATCAATCCCACCAGATCGAGAGCAGGCCGTTGTCTTGACGGCCCGTCCCGGGTGCCCGATCGATCTCGTCCTGGTTCCGATAGACGACGACCTCTCCCGCCCAGTCCTCGTCTTCGGCGATCCGGGCTAGCTCCTGTGCCTGCGGACGGGAGGCGGTGAGGATGTAGAGCGTGTCGGCATTCCAGAAATTGTCCGGCAGGTCGCGGAGCTTGATCAGGCCCGACATCAGAAGGGAACTCGGCTTGGCATAGTTGGCAACGCCAGGCCGATCGAGCAGCACGGCCAGCCACAAGTCGCGATGTTTCATGAGGCTGGCATGGACGCGCTCTCCATCCAGCGCATTCCAGCAACTCCGGCGCAGCAGTTCTAGCTGGATTTCTTGAACGGAGGCGTCTCGAAGAGAGGGAGATTCGTTCACGGGTTAACCTCCTCGAGGGACGATGATAACTTGATCGACTAGGGCGAGGAGGTAAGGCCGCAGTCAAGAATCGCTTCCTTCCCGCGGGCACGAAAACGCCGGCCAGGAACAGGGTCAAGATGAGAGGGAGGTAGCGATCGGCACCGAAGCTGAGCTCCTTGAGATCAGGCAGGAAAGCACGAGGCTGTGCGGCCCTGCCCCGCGCTACGCCTGGACAGACGGCTTGATTGTCGTCTTGCTTGGATCGGCTGCCTTGCTATTGGGTTGTGAGGTCGTCTTTGACACGGACATCTGGTGGCACGTCCGGTCGGGTGAATGGATCCTGGCCACTCGTCGAGTGCCCTGGCTGGACCCTTTCACCTTCGCCTCAGCGGACCGCCCATGGATCGACCTGCACTGGGGCTTCCAGGTGGCGGTTGCCCTGGCTCACCGGCTGGCGGGAGTGCCGGGAATCGTCATCCTGGCAGCGATGGTGAGCGGAACGGCGTTTCTCGTGGCGTTTGCAGCTCGCGATCGGGGCTGGCCGATTGCCGTGGCCGGATGGTGCTGGGTGCCGGCCCTGGTGCTCATGAGCAGCCGGTTCGATCCCAGGCCCGAGATCTTCTCGCTTTTGCTCATGGCAGGTTTCTTGGCCGTGCTCTTCCGTGTTGAGCGATCACCGGCCTTGATCTGGCTCTTGCCGTTGCTCCAGGCCGTGTGGGTCAACGTTCACTCCCTGTTCGTGCTCGGGCCCGTAATCGTCTCTTGCTACTTGGTCGATCGCCTGGTGCGGGGCTTCCTGGGGACCCTTTCCGGACCTTGCGGCTGGGCCTGGTGGAGACACGTCGGACCAGCGTGCCTGGCCCTGGCCCTGGCCTGCTGGCTGAACCCCTACGGGACTGAGGGGGTGCTCTTTCCGGGGGAAATCTTTGGCAAGATCGCCTCGCCGTCGAACCCTTACAAGGCGTTCGTGGCCGAATTCATGAGCCTTTCGAGCATGGTCCAGAAGCAGGGCCTGCCCGTCGCCGCGGCCAACCTGTACCTGAGGGCCTTGACCTTTTTGGCGCTGATTTTGCCGTGGTCGTTTCTGGTCCCGGCGGTCTGGAGGCATTCCCGACCCGAAGTGAAGGGGCTCACCGGGTTCTGGACGGCGACGTTCCTCGGCTGCGTCGCCATGGCCGCGATCGGCACGCTCGGGCTTCCCGCCCGGGACGTGCCGGGCTGGCTGGCGCCGGCCGGGAGATTTTCGCCGCTTTGTTGCCTCGTCCTGGGAGGACTCGCGGCGCTGGTGATCGGCCCGCCCTCGCGATACTCGGCCCTTTTGCTGATCTCCGGCGCGATCGGCATGGCCGGCTGGTGCGACTTCCTTCGTGGACACCTTTACGGCGTGGACGTGACCCTGACCAGGGCCTGGGGACCGGCGCTTTGGCCGATCGTGGGCAGCGTCGGAGTGATCGCCATTCTAGCCGCGATCGCTGCGGAGGCCAGGCCGTTCCTCGTCCTTCTGACGATCGCCTTCGGACAGCTTGCCCTGATGGCTAACCGGAACATGAACCTCTTCGGGCTGGCCGGAGGAGTCGTACTGGCCTGGAACCTGGGCTCCTGGTCGCAAGCCCTGCGCGAGACGGGCGGCACGTGGCGTTCCGGCTGGGCTAAAGCGGGTCCCGCGGTTCTGATCGCCCTGCTCCTGGGCTGGCTGGTCGCCATTCCGACTGATCGTTTCTTCGCGATGACGGGCGAACTGCGGCATTTCGGGTGGGGTGAGCGTCCCTACTGGTACGCCCATGATGCCG